>NZ_BCBO01000022.1:0-104971 GCF_001320835.1 Pseudomonas sp. NBRC 111138
TTGCTCCCGCTGGGGTGCGTAGCGCCCCCAAAAAGCCGGCTCCAGCTGCGCTGTCGAACGGGAGCAAGCTCCCTCGCCACAGCAAGCCAGCTCCCACATTGAATTTGCGCAGGTTGTGAGATTGCGCTTAAGGTTCGCCCAGGTTTTTTGCCCCATGAGTCTTTATGTTCAATGTCAAACCTCTGGTCTTCGCGCTGCTGGCCTTTGCTGCTGTGCCCGCCCACGCCGATTGGTACCTGGATAACGAATCCTCGCGCCTGTCTTTCGTCACCACCAAAAACACCGAGATTGCCGAAGTCCAGCGCTTCCTGGTGCTGCACGGCAAAGTCGACGCCAAAGGCGCGGCTCGGCTGGAAGTGGAGCTGGACTCAATCAACAGCGGTATTCCGTTGCGCGACGAGCGCATGCGTAAAGAGCTGTTCGAGATCAAGACCTTCCCCGAAGCGCAGATCAGCGCACAGATCAATCTGCAGCCCATCAATGACCTGGCGTCCGGCGCGCAGTTGGAATTGCGCCTGCCCTTGAGCGTCACGCTGCACGGCAAGACCCAGACCTACAGCGCCGAACTGCTGGCCACGCGCCTGGATGAGCGGCGTTTCCAGGTGGTAACCCTGGAGCCCGTGGTGCTGCATGCCGAGGATTTCGACCTGGCGCCCGGTGTGGCTACCTTGCGTAAGGCGGCAGGGCTCAAATCGATCAGTTTGTCGGTGCCGGTGGGTGCGGTGCTGATCTTCACGGCGCGCTGACATGAGCGGCGCGGTGTTCCCGTGGCGCAGCGCCAATCAATTCGAATTGCTGATCGACGGGCCGAATTTCTTCCCACAGATGCTGGTGGGTATCGCCCGGGCCGAGCAGCAGGTTGATCTTGAGTTGTACCTGGTCGAAGCCGGGGCCTGCGCCGAGGCCATGGTGCAGGCGCTGGTACTGGCCGCCGAACGCGGCGTGCAGGTGCGTTGCCTGTTTGACGATTACGGCAGCCTGGCGTTTACCCTGGGGCTGCGCAAGCGCTTGACCGATGCCGGCGTGGCGCTGCGCTTTTACAACCGCCTGAATTGGCGGCGCTGGATGCGCAACCTGTACCGCGACCATCGAAAGCTACTGCTGATCGACCAGCGCATTGCGGTGGTCGGCGGCACCGGTGTCACCGACGAGTTCTGGACGCCGGGGCAAGACACCGCCGACTGGCATGAAGTGATGGTGCAGATCAGCGGCCCGCTGGTGCTGGACTGGCAGGCCCTGTTCGACCGGCAATGGCACGCTAACGCCGCGCGCCGTGAGTGGAAACCGGCTACCCACTTTGGTTTGCCTCGCTTGCCCAAGGTGCCCGCCACCGGGCCGGGGCTGGGCCGCGTGGCGTATGCCGATGCGCGTCAGCACCGTGACATCCTGCAATCGTTGATTCGTGCTTTGAACAGCAGCAAGGGGCGTATCTGGCTGGCGACCCCGTACTTCCTGCCAACCTGGAGCGTGCGCCGTGCCTTGCGTCGGGCGGCAGGGCGCGGTGTGGATGTGCGTCTGTTACTCACCGGCCCGCGCACCGATCACCCGTCGGTGCGTTACGCCGGGCACCGTTATTACCCGCGCCTACTGCGCTCAGGCGTGCAGATCTTCGAATACCAGCCGTGTTTCCTGCACCTGAAGATGGTGCTGGTGGATGATTGGGTGAGCATTGGCTCGTGCAATTTCGACCACTGGAATCTGCGCTTCAACCTGGAAGCCAACCTCGAAGCGCTGGACCCGCAGTTGACGGCAGCGGTGGTGGGCAGTTTCGAAGCGGACTTTGCCCAAAGCCAGGCGGTGAGCCTGGAGGCATGGAAGGCGCGGCCATTGTGGCGGCGGGTGAAGCAGCGGGTGTGGGGCTGGATTGATCGGTTGGTGGTGAACCTGCTGGATCGGCGCGGTTAGTCGGGCCACCTCAATCAACTGTGGGAGCTGGCTTGCCTGCGATAGCATCACCTCGGTACACCTGACAAACCGAGGTGCCTGTATCGCAGGCAAGCCAGCTCCCACAAAAGCCAGCTCCTACAGCGACCGTGTTTACAGCTTCAGATCAGAGCAGTTCGAAGGTTTGCTGCTGCACATCCTGGGAATCCAAGCCGATCTGCACATTGAACTCACCCGGTTCCGCCGCGAACTTGAGCTGGGCGTTGTAGAACTTCAAGTCGTCCTCGGTGATGGTGAAGTGCAGCGTGCGCGCTTCGCCAGCCTTGAGCATGACCTTCTGGAAATTCTTTAGCTCCTTGATCGGGCGGATCATCGAACCGGCCACGTCCTGGATATACAACTGCACAACCGTTTCGCCATCGACCTTGCCAGTGTTCTTCACGGTGACGCTGGCATCGAGCTTGCCGGTCTTGTTCAGCGTGGTGGACGACAGTGCCATGTCCGACAGGCTGAACGTGGTGTAGCTCAGGCCATAGCCAAACGGAAACAGGGGGCCGGTGGTGTCATCGAAGTACTGCGAGGTGTAGTTGCCCGGCTTGCCTGGGGTGAATGGCCGGCCGATGGTCAGGTGGTTGTAGTAGGTCGGAATCTGCCCCACCGAACGAGGGAAGGTGATCGGCAGCTTGCCCGATGGGTTGTAGTCACCGAACAGCACGTCGGCGATGGCGTTGCCGCCTTCGGTACCTGCGAACCAGGTTTCCAGGATCGCGTCGGCCTGTTGGTTCTCTTCGAGAATCGACAGCGGACGGCCGTTCATCAACACCAGCACCAGCGGTTTGCCGGTGGCTTTGAGGGCCTTGATCAAGTCGCGCTGGCTTTGCGGGATGTTCAGATCGGTACGGCTCGACGATTCGTGGGACATGCCACGGGACTCGCCCACCGCCGCGACGATAACGTCGGCGTTGTTCGCCGCCTTCACCGCTTCATCAATCAGCACCTGGGCAGGGCGCGGGTCATCCACCACTTCCGGGGCATCGAAGTTGAGGAAGTTGAGGTAGTCGAGCACCGCTTTGTCGCCGGTGATGTTGGCGCCACGGGCATAGATCACTTTGCCTTTTTCACCGATCACGGCGTTCATGCCGTCGAGCAGGGTCACCGATTGCGCAGGCCGGCCAGCAGCAGCCCAACTGCCCATCATGTCGATGGGTGCCTTGGCCAGCGGGCCGACAAGGGCAATGGTCGCGGATTTTTTCAGCGGCAGGGTGTCGTTGTGGTTTTTCAGCAACACCAGGCTGCGGCGCGCAATGTCGCGGGCCTCGGCACGGTGCAGGCGGCTGTCGGCGTAGGTGTCGGCCGGGTCATCCTCGGCCTTGCCGATGCGCAGGTACGGGTCCTTGAACAGGCCCATGTCGTACTTGGCGCCGAGCACTTCGCGCACGGCGTTGTCG
The DNA here is from genome assembly GCF_001320835.1 of Pseudomonas sp. NBRC 111138. Classification (NCBI taxonomy): domain Bacteria; kingdom Pseudomonadati; phylum Pseudomonadota; class Gammaproteobacteria; order Pseudomonadales; family Pseudomonadaceae; genus Pseudomonas; species Pseudomonas sp. NBRC 111138. The sequence continues at coordinate 3,333 of NZ_BCBO01000022.1, forward strand.
ATGTCGCTCTGCTGGATTTCGCCGGACTTGAGCAGCCCCGGCAATTCCTTGCCGTACAGCGAGTCGTTCATGCTCATGTCGATGCCGGCCTTGATCGCCAGCTTGGCGGCTTCACGCCCGTCCTTGGCCACGCCGTGCTTGATCAGCTCGACGATCGCACCGTGGTCGCTGACGGTCAGGCCCTTGAAGCCCCAGTCCTTGCGCAGCAGGTCGTTCATCAGCCAGGTGTTGGCGGTGGCAGGCACGCCGTTGATCGAGTTGAGCGCGACCATCACGCCGCCGGAGCCAGCCTTGATCGCCGCGTGGTAGGGCGGCAGGTAGTCCTGGTACATCTTGACCGGGCTCATGTCGACCACGTTGTAGTCGCGCCCGCCTTCCACCGCGCCGTAGAGGGCGAAGTGCTTGACGCTGGCCATGAGGCTGTCGGCATTCGCGGGGCTGGTGCCCTGGAACGCCTTGACCATCACTTCGGCAATGCGTGACACCAGGTAGGTGTCTTCACCGAAACCTTCGGAAGTGCGGCCCCAGCGCGGGTCGCGGGAGATATCGACCATTGGTGCAAACGTGATATCGAGGCTGTCGGCGGCGGCTTCCTGGGCGGCGATGCGCCCGGAGCGGCCAATGGCGTCCATGTCCCAGCTGGAGGCCAGGGCCAGGCTGATCGGGAAAATGGTGCGGTGGCCGTGGATCACGTCGTAGGCGAAGAACATGGGGATCTTCAAGCGGCTGCGCATGGCCGCGTCCTGCATCGGACGGTTTTCCGGGCGGGTGATGGAGTTGAACGTGCCGCCGATGCGGCCGGCGGCGATTTCCTTGCGGATCAGCTCGCGGGGCATTTCCGGGCCGATGCTGATCAGGCGCAATTGGCCGATCTTCTCATCCAGGGTCATTTGCTTGAGCAGGTCGCTGACGAAGGCGTCCTTGTCGTTAAGCGCAGCAGGCTTTGTTTCTGCCCATACGGGGTGGCTGGCCAGAGTGGCAACAAGGCCGAGCAAACACAGCTTTTTCATGAATATCCTTTTTCGGCGACTGCGCAGCATTCAGAGAGATGCTGTCGGCCAAAATGTGGGGAACGTCTATTGTTGTTCGGGTGTTGTTCAGATAAATGCAGCACACTCTGAACTCTTTTTCGCGCTGGGCATCTTTGTAGCTGATTGGCTCAAAGCATTCCAGTGGTGGCGGATTATGCCCCAAGCGCGTGGTTTATAGGGTTAGTCGTCACATTCCATCAGATCGGGCAGGAGAAACACTATGCAAGCAGCACACACTTATCGCTGGGGCTTCAAGGCTGCGGCGCTGTTACTGATCAGCAGCGTGCTGAGCGGTTGCGGCATCAACAACATCCCGACGCTGGACGAACAGGCCAAGGCCGCCTGGGGCCAGGTGCAGAACCAGTACCAGCGCCGTGCTGACCTGATCCCCAACCTGGTAGAAACGGTGAAGGCGTATGCCGCCCACGAGCAGGAAACCCTTACCGCGGTGATTGAAGCGCGGGCCAAGGCCACCTCGATCCAGGTGGATGCCAGCACCCTGGACAACCCCGAAAAACTCAAGCAGTTCCAGCAAGCCCAGGATGGCCTGAGCGGCGCACTCAGCCGTTTGATGGTGGTGTCCGAGCGTTACCCGGACCTGAAGGCCAACCAGAACTTCCTGGCCTTGCAATCGCAACTTGAAGGCACCGAGAACCGTATCGCTGTGTCTCGCCGTGACTTTATACAGGCCGTACAGGCTTACAACACTGAGATCCGCACCTTCCCGGGCCGCCTGTGGCACAGCGTGATGTACAGCGACTTGCCGATCCGCGCCACGTTTGAAGCCACCAGCGCCGATGCCGATAAAGCGCCGCAAGTGAAGTTCAAATAAGGCTGCACTGAGGTGTCGATGCGTTTATTACGGATAGGCCTGGCGCTGTGGCTGTTGGCCTGCGTGGGCGTGGCCCAGGCGGCGCTCACCTTCCCGGCGCTGACCGGGCGGGTGGTGGACAGCGCGCAGATGATCGACCCGGCGGTGCGCGAGCAACTGACCCAGCAACTGCAGGCGCTGGAGCAGACCTCGGGCGACCAGTTGGTGGTGGTCACCGTGCCCGACCTGCAAGGCGTGCCTATTGAGGACTACGGTTATCAATTGGGCCGCCAGTGGGGCATTGGCCAAAAGGGCAAGGACAACGGCGCGCTGTTGATCGTCTCCCGTGATGACCGCCAATTGCGCATCGAAGTCGGGTATGGCCTGGAAGGCGTGCTGACGGATGCGCAATCCTGGGTGATCATCAACCAGGTGATCCTGCCCAAGTTCAAGGCCGGCAATTTCAGCCAGGGCATCAGCGACGGTGTGGCCGCGATGATCCAGGTGGTGGGCGGTGAGCCCTTGGCGGTGCCGGCCCATGTGGCGGATGCGAACTTCGCCATGGATAATCCCGGTTTTTCCATCGGCCTGTTTATTCTGCTGATCGGCGTGCTGTGGCTGTGCAATCGCATGGGCTTGCCAGTGGGCGCTATCCTGCTGGCGATTCTCAACAGCAGCGGGCGCGGCGGCGGTGGGGGCGGCGGTGGCGGTGGTTTCCGCGGCGGCGGCGGTGGTTTTGGCGGTGGCGGGGCTTCGGGCAGCTGGTAATGACAATAACGAGAATAGAGCATCTACAACCATGGCATTACTGACTGAACACGAGCAGCGCCAAGTCGCCGAAGCGATCGCCCGGGTCGAGAAAACCACCGACGCGGAGTTGGTCACCGTGCTGGCGGCGCGCGCCGACGACTACGCCTACATTCCGTTGCTGTGGGCGAGCTTGATCGCGTTGGTGGTGCCGGGTGTGGTGCATTACCTGTCGGGCTACCTGACCATGTACACCTTGCTGGTGGCGCAGTGGGCGACGTTCATTGTGCTGTGCCTGGTGTTCCGCTTGCCCAAGGTCACTACTCGGCTGATCCCGCGTTCGGTACGCCACTGGCGTGCATCCAACCTGGCGCGGCGGCAGTTTCTGGAGCAGAACCTGCACCACACGGTGGGCAGCACCGGGGTGCTGATTTTTGTCAGCGAGGCCGAGCGTTATGTGGAGATCCTGGTGGATGACGGGATTTCCAAGCGCCTGGATGACAGCAATTGGGACGCTATTGTCCAGGCGTTTACCCAGCAAGTTAAACAGGGGCAGACGCTGGCCGGGTTCATCGCCTGCGTTGAAGCCTGTGGCGAGTTGCTCAAGGTGCATGTGCCCGTTACCCAAACCCGCAACGAACTGCCCAATCGCCTGGTTGTACTCGAATAACTGCTTTTTTGTAGGAGCGAGCTTGCTCGCGAAAAACTCATCGACGCCGCGCTCATTCAGGACACCCGCGTTATCGTTGACGTTTTTCGCGAGCAAGCTCGCTCCTACACAAGGCAGCATCCTTATTCGGGTTGATTGACCGTTGATCAAATAACCCCGTGCCCTGAACCCCCATCCCGCCTAAAATGCCCGGCATTCTTTACCCGAGGCGTTTTTGTTCATGTCCGTCACCGCTCAACCTGCCCGCCCTGCGCCGGATCATCATGCCCAGTTCATCGAACTGTTGAGCGCAAGCTTGGCCCAGAACGCTTTTATCAAGCTGGTGCTGGCCAAGTACGTCGGTGAGGAAGCCGAGTTGCAGCGGCTGATCATCAAGCCGGTGGTGGTCAAGGAGCAGCCTTGCCTGTCGTTCGTCTATCGCTACAAGACCCGCGACATCACCAAGAACTTCCCCTTGGCCGACGGCGTGGCGGCGATCGCCGAGCTGTTGCCCAGCTCGTTCAAGAACGCGCACTTGCTGGCGCTGACCGACGAAGCCCAGTTGGAATACAGCAAGAAGAACAAAAGCTCGCTGTTCAAAAGCAAACCGCAGCAACTGCGCGAGGCGCCTTCGGCTGAGCATAACCGCGAAAAAAATCGCTTCCTCGACCTGAGCCGGCCGTTCCTCGCCGACCTGGGCGTGACCGACGCCAAGCAGGCGCTGATCCCCTCGATGTCGCGCAAGTGGAAGCAGATCAACAAGTTCATCGAAGTGTTCAGCCATGCGCTGACGTCGTCGCCGTTGCAGCTCGACCGCCCGGTGCGTGTCGCCGATTTCGGCTCGGGCAAGGGCTACCTGACCTTCGCCATTCACGATTACCTGCGCAATACCCTCAAGGCGGAGGGCGAGGTCACCGGTGTCGAGTTGCGTGAAGACATGGTCACCCTCTGCAACAGCGCCGCCGCACGCCTGGAGCATCCGGGGCTGGTGTTCAAATGCGGCGATGTACGCAGCGTGGCGCCCAGTGAGCTGGACGTGATGATTGCCTTGCATGCCTGCGACATCGCCACCGACTACGCGATCCACACCGGCATCCGTTCCGGTGCGTCGATCATTATGTGCTCGCCGTGCTGCCACAAACAGATCCGCCTGCAGATCCAGAGCCCGGCGTTGCTCAAGCCGATGCTGCAATACGGCCTGCACCTGGGCCAGCAGGCGGAAATGGTCACCGACAGCCTGCGCGCATTGTTCCTTGAAGCCTGTGGCTATGAGACCAAGGTGTTCGAGTTCATCTCGCTGGAACACACCAACAAGAACAAGATGATCCTGGCGGTCAAACGTGCCGAGCCTGTGGACAACGCGCAGCTATTGGCAAAAATCCAGGAGCTCAAGGCGTTTTATCACATCACCGAACACTGCTTGGAAACCCTGTTGTGCGGGGATGGCTACCTGGCCTGAAATGGGCGCGGTTCCGTGTGGGAGCTTGCTCCCGTGACGGCCCCGGCGGCCAGCGCATATCTACCTGACGCCCCGCGATCCAAATGTGGGAGCTGGCTTGCCTGCGAAGACGGCCTGACAGCCGACCGGGATGTGGGATCAGACTGAGTACATATCCGTTATTTAGGTAACGGCCACTTAGGGTTCCGCCCTGACGGCGGCTCACTTTGCAAAAGCGGCAAAGTAAGCAAAACGCTCTTGCCCCACCACTCGGCACCTCGCCTAGGCTCGGTGTGCCCGTAATCCGCCAGTGATTTTGGGGGCCGCCGCCACGCGCCATCCATGGCGCGGGGCGGCTAAACCGGCATCCCTGCCGGTTTACCCCCCAAATCACTGGCGAATTCCGGCCAGCGTGGTTTAACGGGGCGCCTGAGATCAAGATCACAAGCAGATCAAGATCAAGAGCGGCTCGCTTCGCATCGTGGTTACCGGTGGCTGCGGCGAACTGCACAGTTGTGTAGATACCTATGGCTATCGCAGGCAAGCCACACACACAGTTGGAATGCGTGTGTGCTTAGAAGAACCGCGTCACGCTGATCTTCGCATCACGCCCCTTGGTGTACGCCCGGTCGCCGCTCAAGGCCGGGCGGAAGTTTTTGTTGAACAGGTTGTCCACCGTGAAGTTCACCTCGGTGCCTTTGAGATATGCCTGCTGTGGTGTCCATTTGGCGAACAGGCCCTGGGTGTTGTAGCGCTTGTTGCCGTACTGGTCGTAGAACACATCGCCGATGCTGGAGCCCGGGCCGCCAGAGTATTTGTCGCTGGGCAGGCGGTCGGTGGCGCCGATGAATTGGCTCATCCAGCCCACCTGGGCATCCCAGGCCGGGATGTGAGTGCCCAGTACCAGCACCCATTTGGTCGGCGGAATATCCCGCGCGGCCACGTCCGGGCCCCAGGGATTGGTGTAGGCGCCTTGGTGCTGGCCCTTGGCATAGGCGAACGACACCGAGCCAAACAGGTAGGTGGAGTTGTAGATCGATTCGAGCTCAACGCCCTTGATGGTCAGGCTGCCGATATTGCGGTAGTTGGACATCGGCCCAGGCGGGCAAGCTGAAGCGATGCTGCCGCCATTGACAGCCTGGTTCTGGCAACCCACGCCGGTGGCCTTGAAGATCTCGTCTTCGACTTTGTTGTGAAACAGGGTGGTGCGCAGTTGCAAGTTGTCGTCCTGGGCGAGCAGGTTATCGAAGCTGGTGATGTTGCCCAGGGTGATCGAGGTGATGCGCTCCGGGTCCAGGTCGACGCTGGTGGCGGTGCGACTGCCCACGCCCTGCACTTCGTATTGTTCGTCGATCACCGGGGCGCGCCAGGTCTGGCTCCAGTTGGCGAACAGCCCCACATTCGGCGTCACGGTCCAGAATAGCGCCAGGCGTGGCGACCAGCCGGTGTAGGTGCGGTCGCTGTAGTCGTGACCCACTGCCGGGTTGTTGTAGTAGGGCGCATCGTTGCCTTCGCCGCGGTTGCGCACATGGTCATAGCGCAGCGACGGCGTGATCGTCACGTCGCCCAACGTCACCGCGTCCTGGATAAAGAAGCTGTTGGTATCGACTTTGCCGTGGGGCATAAAGCCCGGCTGAAAGTGCCCGTAGTTGTAGCGCGGCGTGTTGTAGGTGGCGCCGGGCATCCACATCTCGGTTTCGCGGGTGTGCTTGCGGATTTGCCCGCCGACCGTCACGGCATGCTGCAAGGGGCCGGTTTCAAACAGGCTGACGTTACGGATATCCAGGAGCTTGTCGGTGTAGGCGGTGTCCATCTTGCGCCCGCCGGTGGCCAACTGGAAAAACGCCGTGGCGTCACGCTCATCGGTCTGCTCGGTGTTGGACTGGGAGTACTTGATGGTCAAGTCCACCAGCGGGTTGTCCAGCGGCTGGTATTCATACTTGCCCGACCAGGTGGTGTCGACCGTGTCACGGTGGGCGAGGAAGCGCTTCAACGCGCCTTCGTAGCCGTAGCGGTCGATGTTGAACTGGGTCGGTGGCGTGGGGTAGCTGGCGGCGGAAAACGGGGTCCAGCGGTTGCTGTGGGAGCGCGAGTACGACAGCCCGACACTGTGCTCATCGGTAAAGTGCGCGTTGACCTTGAACAGCTTGCCGTCCACATCCTGGGCGCTGTTGGGCAAGCGCTGGGGGTTGATTGGGTACTCATTGTTGTCGTTGGGCAATTTGGCGGCCACCTTCATATCGCCGCCGTCGCGTTGGGTCAGGTAGGCCAGCGCATCGAAACGGCCGTCGTCGGTACGGCCATAGACGGCACTGCTGTAGACCTGTTCATGGTCGTTGCTGGAGTAGCCATATTTGAGCATCGCACCGCTGTTGCGGCCGTCCTTGAGCAGGTCCGGGGCGTCCTTGGTGACCATGTTGACCGTACCGCCGAAGCCGCCATTACCGGTGAACGGCGAGTTGGGGCCTTTTTCCACTTCGATGCGCTTGATCAGCTCGGGCTCGATAAACACCGTGCCTTGCTGGTAACGCTCAAAGCCTGTCTTGGTGGCACCGTCAACGGTCAGCGGCACGTCTTCGGCATCGCCGAAACCACGGATGTTGATGGTCTGGCCGCCGGGCTTCAGCGAGCCGCCCTGGCTGACACCGGGCAAGGTCTGCAACAGGCTGGGAATGTTATTGGACTGGTAACGGTCGATGTCGGCCTGGGTCAGGGTGGAGCGGTTGACGGTGCTGGCGTTTACCTCATTGCCGGTACCGATCACGCTCAGGGTGTCCAACTGGATCGCGCCACCGGTGGTGGTTTTGCCCTCGTCGGGGCGCACCACATAGGTACTGCCGACCTTGATCAGGTTGAGCTCACCGTTTTTGAGCAGGGAACGGATGGCCACTTCCGGGGTGTAGTTACCGTCAAGCGCTGGGGCCTGCACGTTCTTGAGCAGGGTTTCATCGAACAGCAGCTGGATTTTCGCTTGCTGGGCCACCTGGCTCAGGGACGTGGCCAGCGACTGGGCCGGCAGGTGCAGCTTGAGCGACTCGGCTTCGGCGCTGAGGCTCAAGGCCAGGCACGTAGCCATGAGTGTCGGTCGAAGAAACAGGTGCGAAGCGTGGCAAGGCGCGCGAAACATGAAATCCCCCGGAGCGGCTAAATAGCCAAAAAGGTGTGCGTATCAAACACAGACAGGAGGAAGACGGGGCAGGCAAAAAAAACCACACATGCGAATGCAAAATATTCTCATGTGTGGTTTCTGCCGTTTATTTGCTCGGCTCGATTCTCATGATGCCATCCGCCGAAAGCACGGTTTTCACTGGCAACAGCGCGGGCAAGGCGTTGAGCAGGGCGTCCGGGTCGCTCACATCAAGGTTGCCCGACACCTTGAGCTGCGCGACGGCCTTGCTGACCTGCAACGGCGTCTGTGGACGGTAGAGGCTAAGTTCGTCGATCAGGCTGGCCAGCTCTCGATTGCGAAACGACAAATGCCCGCTGCGCCAATCGGCGATCTCTTCGGCGCTGAGGCTTTGCGATTGCACGGTGCCTTTGGCGTAGTTGTATGAGGCCCGTTGCTGGGCGTCGAGCAGGGTGACGGGGCTTTCGCCATTTGGCGCGAAAGCGACCTGGCCATGGGCAACGCTGACCACCAATTGCTGCTGCCCACGGCGCACATCGAAAGCCGTGCCCACCACCCGTACGCTCGACTCGCCGGCCTGCACGTAGAGGGGGCGTTCCTTGTCGGGGGCCACTTCGATGTACAGCTGGCCTTTGTCCAGATGCAGCACCCGTTGATGGGCGCTGAAGTCCACGCGGATATGGGTGTTGGCATTCACATACAAGGTACTGCCATCTGGCAGATTCAAAGTGCGCACGCCCTTGGCATGGGTGGCAACCTGGTTGTGATACAGCTCGCGCGGTGCGCCGATAGAGGTCGCCAGCACGGCGCAGAGCAGGGCGGCGGCCATCGCCAGGGCAGGGCGCCAAAGGCTGGGCTTGCGCTTGGGCAGTGCCAACGGTTTGTTCAGTTGTTGCAACTGGGCGAGGTCGGCCCACAGCTGTTCGAATTCGGCATAGGCGCGCGCATGCGCGGGCACCGCCTGCCAGTCGGCAAAGGCTTTACGGTCGGCGCGGCTTGCTTCGTTGCGGTTGCGTGCAAACCAACTGGCGGCTTGGGCGTCGATGCAATCGCTCGCTTGGCTGTCCAGCGCGTCTGTGTCGCTCGGGCGGTTCATTCTGGCTGCTCCGTGCCGGGGGCGGGTTGAAGGCGGCGCTTGCAGTGCAGCAGGGCAAAGGCGATGTGCTTTTCCACCATGCTGGTGGAGATGCCCATGCGCGTTGCTATCTGCGCCTGGCTCAAGCCTTCGAAGCGGTGCAGCATAAGGGCTTCTCGTCGGCGCGGCGAGAGTTCGGCAAGGACTTCTTTCAACTGTTCCAGGCGTTGCAGGCGAAGGGCGGCGGCCATGGGGTCGTTGTGCTCGTCGGTGACCGGCTCGGCATCCATTTCGGCGTGATCAGGGTGGACGGTTTGCCGTACCTTCTGTTTGCGCCAGTGATCGCGCAGCAGGTTGCGCGCCATCTGGAACAGAAACGCCCGTGGCTGCTCGACCTTGGCACGGTCGCGGTAGCCCAGCCATTGGGTAAACACATCCTGGGCCATGTCCGCCGCGTCGCTGGCGTTGTCCGTGCGTTTACGCAGGAAATACAGAATGTCTGCATAAAACCCGCGACAGGCATCGGCCGCCGACGGGTCGGGCTGGGGACGAGACATGGATACCCTTCTTGACGAAGTACGACGTGGAAAAGTCGCGAATGATATCGAGAACTATTGTCATTTGTCTCCAGCTAAATAGATCTCCCGTGTTTGGCTGGAAAAAATTGGGGCATGGCCTTTAATCCTACAAGTTTGGGAGCGATATCCCACTCAAAGGAGAAAGTCATGGCTGGATGGTATGAGTTGAGTAAAAGCAGTAACGGGCAGTTTCGTTTCGTGCTTAAGGCGGCGAACGCAGAAACCATATTGACCAGCGAGCTTTACACCACCCGCGGTGCTACTGAAGCCGGCATTGCTTCAGTGCAGGCAAACAGCCCACATGATGAACGTTATGAGAAAAAAGTGGCCAGCAACGGCCAACCGTTCTTCAACCTCAAGGCGGCCAATCATCAAGTGATCGGCAGCAGTGAGCAGTACACCTCTACAGCCGCACGAGACAATGGCATTGCCAGCGTCAAGACCAATGGTCCCAGTGTCACTATCAAGGACAAGACCTGACGGTTGTGCAAGAAGACCTGCGCCCGGCTCGTGAGAGCCGGGCGTTTTTTATACCGATGACAGCAACGCTTTGAGCTGTCCGATCCCTGCCTCACCCAACGGGAACACCGGCAAGCGCGGATTACCCACCTCCAACCCGGTCAAGCGCAACCCGGCCTTGATCGTCGCCGGCAGCCCGCCTTTGAGGATGAATTGCAGCAATGGCAACTGTCGGTAGAACAGCTCCCGCGCCTTGCTCAAATCATCGGCCAGTACGGCCTGATACAAGCTCAGGTTCAGTTGCGGGATCAGGTTCGGCGCCGCGGTGCACCAGCCTTTGGCGCCAGCCGCGAAGGCTTCCAGCGCCAGCGGGTTGCAACCGTTGTAGAACGGCACGTCACTCTGCAGTTTCAACTGGTGCATGCGCTGGATGTCGCCAGTGCTCTCCTTGACCATGGTCACGTTCTCGACCTGCTTGAGGATACGCAGGATCAGCTCCACCGACATGTCGGTGCCGCTGGTGGCCGGGTTGTTGTAGAGCATGATCGGCACGCCGATGCTGTCGCCGATGGCGGCGTAGTGAGCGAGGATTTCCGCGTCACTGAGTTTCCAGTACGAGGCCGGCAGCACCATGACCACATCGGCGCCGTGCTCTTCGGCGTAGCGGGCGCGGCGCACGGCCTTGGCGGTGGTCAGGTCGGACACGCTGACAATGGTCGGCACGCGCTTGGCGACTTTCTTGATGCTGTAGGCGCTGACTTCATCCCACTCGGCATCGCTCAGGTAAGCGCCTTCGCCCGTGCTGCCCAAGGGCGCAATGGCGTGGACGCCGCTGTTGATCAAGCGGTCGATGGAGTGCCCGAGGGCGTCGAGGTCAACGCGTTGGCCGTCGGCGCTGAAGGGCGTGATGGTGTAGCCGATGATGCCGTGAATGGTTGGGTTGGACATGGGGGAAACTCCGGTCGAAAAGGGGGGCAATCAGTTCAGGCAATCGGCGTGCTTGCGCAGGTTTTGCCGGGCGTAATAGTTGAACGCGGCGCCGTGGCGTTTGGGTTTGGAGATCCAGTCGTGGGCCTCGCGCCCCAGCTCCGGCAGGATCGGTTTGACGGTACCAGCAGACATCGCCAGCAACTGCAACTTGGCAGCCCGTTCGATCAACTGCGCAATCACGCAGGCTTCTTCGATGCTGGCCCCAGTGGACAACTGGCCGTGGTGCGAGAGCAGAATGGCGCGCTTGTCGCCCAGGGCCGCGGTGATGATTTCCCCTTCTTCATTGCCCACCGGTACGCCGGGCCAGGCCTCCAGGAACGCGCAATCTTCGTACAGCGGGCAAAGGTCCATGTGCGACACCTGCAACGGCACTTCCAGCATCGACAGCGCGGCAATGTGCGTGGGGTGTGTGTGGATGATGCAGTTTACATCCGGGCGGCCGCGGTACACCCAGGTGTGAAAACGGTTGGCGGGGTTGGGAATGCCATGGCCTTCCAGTACTTCGAGGTCTTCGTTGACCAGCAACAGATTGCTGGCCGTGATTTCGTCAAAACCCAGGCCCAGTTGCTGGGTGTAGTAGGTGCCGGGCGTCGGCCCACGTGCGGTGATCTGCCCGGCCAGGCCGGAGTCGTGGCCGTACTCGAACAGGATTCGGCAGGTCAGCGCCAGCTTTTGCCGGTCGGTCCACGTATTATCTGCCAGGCTGTTTTGCATCTGGCTCAGTGCTTGCTTGACCAGTTGGTCTTTTGGGAGTGCTAATGTCTTGGCCATATCGGTGTCCTTTGGGTGGTTCAATGGACGTCGGATTTGCTGGTCGCCCGCTGCTCGCAAGGTCGTTGGGTGAATGCAAATGACACTAAAGATGCTATATGACACTTTGTGTCATTGGCAAGCCTGTATCATCGCTTTCTGCAGGGATTAACCGCAGCACATGTCTATCCGCTTGAAAATATTAAGAAAAAAACTTGGCGTGACCCTGGAGGCCCTGGCCGAAAAATCCGGGATGACCAAGAGTTACCTGTCGAAAGTCGAACGCGGGCTTAATACGCCATCCATCGCAGCGGCGTTGAAACTCGCCAAGGCGTTGAACGTGAAGGTCGAAGAATTGTTCAGCGAAGACAACGTCAGCCTCGACAGCTACAGCCTGGTGCGCAGCCATGAGCGGCCCGACACCTCGCCGGGTTATGCGGTGCTGGCCCACCAAGTCAGCGAGCGCAGCCTGCTGCCGTTCATCATTTATCCGCCGGCGGAGTTCACCGACAAGACCTTCAAGGAGCACCTGGGGGAGGAGTTTTTATTCGTGCATGAAGGCCAGGTTGAGGTGGATTTCATGAACGAGCGCGTGCTGTTGGCGCGAGGTGATGCGCTGCATTTCAACGCGCAGAAACCCCACCGGATTCGCTCGGTGGGAGAGGTGCAGGCGCAGTTGCTGGTGGTGGTGCACAGCGCTGAGGAGTGAGACTGAGCCCGACTTGAAATGCATTCAATGGCTTGCCTGCGATAGCGGTTTATCGGTGCCCAATCTGTCGCTGACCCACCGCCATCGCAGGCAAGCCAGCTCCCACATTTTGCTCAGCGTTCTACAGGGACGGACAATGCCGGATTGCCCAGTGGGTGCGTACGCGCGGTAAAGAACCTCAGTTCCACATTAGAGCCCTCGAACAGCTCCAGATACCGCCGCTTCTGCTGACGAACAAACCCATCACTGCGCCCCGACACCGAGATCGCCAGGGTGCTGATGCGGGCCTGGCCGATAGCTTCTACCAGGTGTTTATCCTGCGGCCCCAAGTCATGCCCGAAGATGCACAGCGCGCCTTCATGGCTCAATAGCTGTTCATAACAGAACGACAGATAATCCGAACTGCGGATACTTTTGAGTTTCTCCTCCACCTTGCCTTCACTGACAAACAGCGGCACATCGTCGAGGGTCTTGATCGTGTTGTTGATGGCAAAACTGCTGAGCAGGGTGCTGTCGGTGGACGGCAATTTGCGCGCCGTGCCGTCGAGGTTGCGCACCAGGTGCAGGCCTCCGTGCAGGTACAGGATGCGGGTGATGTCGGTGCGCGTATTGCGCAGGTCGAAGCTTGAGTCGGCGCTGCGAAACAGGTCGTCGATACCCGGTGCGTGCAGGGTCGCCCAGTAGTTGAGCAAATCGTAGTTACTGGTGAATACGGTGGCGTAGGTGGCCAGCTCCGCGTTGATCGTCGCCAGCGTCGACGGTTGCACCAGGCGCCAGGGAATGTGCACGGCATGGATGGTGTTGATCAGTGCTTCCTTGATCGCGTAGTAACGGTTACGCGGCGCCGCCGAGCTGACCGCCAGGGCCTTGTTGACCCGGCTGGTGGTTTTCAAGGCGCCCAGGGCTTGCTCGAAACTGCGGGTTTGCAAGGCGTCGAACACGCTGAGTTCGGAGGCGCTCAGGGGTTTTTCTTCGACGGTACGGGCGTTTTCGAACAGCGAGTCGTAGGCAAAGTCTTCCCAGATCGTGCGGCTGGCGCCGTTGCCGATCAGAATCCCGCTGAAGTCGACGGCAGCGCGCAGGGCGCTCCAGTCTTCAAGGTGGGCGTTAATATCCTGGAAATCCTTCATTGCGGCGGGTCTACTCGAAATCGGCTGGGGGGTGACTTTATCACGAGCCGGCATTGATCCTGATCAAGATGCGCCACGCGGTACAGGTTGATTCTGTCGGCATAAAGCCTTTGAGGATTGATCATGAGCAGCACGTTCTTTATCCCCGCCGTCAACATCATGGGTATCGATTGCCTTGACGAAGCGATGACCGCCATCCGCAACTACGGCTTTGACAAGGCGTTGATCGTCACCGACGTCGGCCTGGCCAAAGCCGGTGTGGCCGGCATGATCGCCGAGAAGCTGGCGATGCAGGATATCGACTCAGTGATCTACGACGGCGCCAAGCCCAACCCCAGCGTGGAAAACGTCGAAAAAGGCCTGGCGTTACTGCAACAGAGCGCCTGCGATTTCGTCGTGTCCCTGGGCGGCGGTTCGCCCCATGACTGCGCCAAGGGCATTGCCCTGTGCGCCACCAACGGTGGGCGTATCGGCGACTATGAAGGCGTGGACCGATCGAGCAAGCCGCAACTGCCGCTGGTAGCCATCAATACTACCGCTGGCACGGCCAGCGAGATGACGCGTTTTTGTATCATCACCGACGAAAGCCGCCACGTAAAAATGGCCATCGTCGACCGCAATGTCACGCCGTTGCTGTCGGTCAACGACCCGGCCCTGATGGTCGGCATGCCCCAGGGCCTCACCGCCGCCACGGGCATGGATGCGCTGACCCACGCCATCGAAGCCTACGTGTCCACCGCTGCGACACCGATCACCGACGCCTGCGCGATCAAGGCCATCGAATTGATCAGCGCCAACCTGCGCCTGGCGGTGCGCGACGGCACTGACAAGGCCGCACGGGAAAACATGGCCTACGCGCAATTCCTCGCTGGCATGGCCTTCAACAATGCATCCCTGGGTTTCGTGCATGCCATGGCCCACCAATTGGGCGGCTTGTACGACCTGCCCCATGGCGTGTGCAACGCGGTGCTATTGCCCCATGTACAAAGCTTCAATGCCAGTGTCTGCGCCAAACGCCTGAGCGACGTGGGCCGGGCCCTTGGTGCAGATATCAAGGGCATCACCGCCGAGGAGGGCGCCCAGGCTGCCATCGCGGCGATTCGTCGGTTGTCCCAGGACGTGGAAATCCCTGCGGGCTTGCGTGAGCTTGGCGCTAAGTTGCAGGACATTCCGTTGCTGGCCAGCAATGCGTTGAAAGATGCCTGCGGGCTGACCAACCCACGGCGGGCGGACCAGCGTCAGATTGAGGAGATCTTTCGTAGCGCTTTTTGATAGGGGCAGCCTTTGGCAGCACGCGGTAAGCTACACGCTCAATGCATTCAAGCATCAAGCGTGCGGCGTGCCGCTGAGGTCACTTCATGAGAGTTCTGTTATTCGGCGCCACCGGCATGGTGGGCCAGGGTGTGCTGCGCGAGTGCCTGCTGGCGGCCGATGTGCAGGAAGTGGTGTCCGTTGGCCGCACGCCCTTGACCCAGGAGCACGACAAGCTGCATCAGGTATTGCACAACGACATGCTGGATTTCCACCCCCTGGAAAACCTGCTGCAGGGTTTTGATGCATGTTTCTTCTGCCTGGGTGTTTCGTCGGCGGGCATGAAGGAGGCGCGCTATACCCACCTCACCTATGACCTGACCCTCGTGGCGGCCAGCACCCTGGCGCGGCTCAATCCGCAGATGACCTTTATCTATGTGTCCGGCGCCGGCACGGACAGTTCCGAAGCCGGCAAGTCGATGTGGGCGCGGGTCAAGGGCAAGACCGAAAATGCCTTGCTGCGCTTGCCGTTCAAGGCGGTGTATCTGTTCCGCCCCGGGATCATCCAGCCGTTGCACGGTGTGCGTTCGAAGACGCCGTTGTACCAATCCTTCTACAGCGTGCTTGGGCCGGTGCTTTCGTTTGTGCGGCGACTGAAACCGGATTGGGTGGTGAGCACCGAGACCGTCGGCCGTGCGATGTTGCAGGCGGCCAGCCAAGGCGCGCCGCAGCCCGTGGTGGAGCAGGCCCAGATCAATCGCCTGGCGGCTGAGCGCCGCTGAGCTGAATCAGCGCAACGCCGCTGATCAGCAGTAACGCGCCCAACGCCCGGGAGGTTGTCAATTGACGTTCCACCAGGCCGAACAGGCCGAAATGGTCCAGCAGCAACGACGCGAGAATCTGCCCGGCCATGGCCAGCGCAATGAAGCCCGATGCGCCGAGCTTGGGCAGCAGCATCAACGCCAATGAAATAAAACACACGCCAAAGGCACCACCGGCCCACATCCACAACGGTGCCTTGCTGATAAAGGCCAGGCTCGGCAGGGGTAAACGCATCGCCACAATCACCGGCAGCAGCACGATGATGCTCACCAGTAACGACGCCAGGGTGGCCCACAACGGATGGCCGAGCCCGCGCCCGAGGTTGGCGTTGATCGCACTCTGAAACGGCACTACCGCGCCGGCTAACACCGCCAGCGCTAACAAACCTACCCAATGCAACACAGTCATCTCGACGCTCCCAAAGGTTTTGCTGGACTCTAGGGTATTCGTCGCGCAAATTTAAATTCCAAATTCTTATGCTGGACATGCAGTTGATGAATGATCTGCGCCGCGTCGACCTTAACCTGCTGGTGATCCTCGACGCCTTGCTCAGCGAGCAACACGTCACCCGCGCCGCCGAGCGCCTGCACCTGAGCCAGCCGGCGGTCAGCCATGCGTTGGCACGGCTGCGCGATATGCTGGGCGACCCGCTGCTGATGCGTCAGGGCGGCACACTCGTGCCAACCGCCCGCGCCCTGGAATTGGCGGCGCCATTGACCGAAGCTCTGGCCCAGGTGCAGGCATTACTGGCGCCGAATCGTTTTGATCCCGCCTCGGCCAAGCGCCGCTTTCGCGTGGCGATGTCGGACTACAGCGCGGCGATATTCCTGCCCGGCCTGGTTCGCGTCCTACGCCATGAAGCGCCCGGTATCGACTTGCAGATCATCCAGGCCAGCCGCGAAGGCATGGTTGAGGGTGTGCTCAATGGCGATCTCGATCTGGCTGCGGGCGTATTCCCCGACATGCCCGCCGAACTGCGGACTACGCCGCTGTTCGAAGAGCATTACACCTGCCTGGTCGACCCCACCAGCCTTGCGCCCAACGGAGTGCTGGACCTGCCGACATACCTGTCACGCCCCCATGTGCTGCTGGAGATGCGCGGCAGCGGCACGCCGGAAATCGAACGGGCGCTGACGGCCATTCGTGAACGCCGCCACGTGGCGATCAGCCTGCCGCACTGGAGCGTGGCGCCGCAGTTGATCCAGGGCACGGACCTGATTTTGACGGTGTCGTCCCGGGGTTTGATGAATATTGACGCTCGGCAATTGCTGGCCGTGCCACCGCCGTTTCATATTCCGTCGTTTGCCTTTGAGCTGGCCTGGCATACGCGGCGGGGTGGGGATGTGGGTTTGCAGTGGTTGATTGGCAGGGTGGTGGGTGTATTGTCCGCAGACCCACGATAACGCGAGAACACCTAGATGCTCAGCGGTTTCAACCACCTGACCCTGGCCGTCGCCGATGTGCCGCGCAGCGTCAGTTTCTATCACGACCTGCTGCGCCTGCAGCTCGACGCAACCTGGGATAACGGTGCCTACCTCTCACTGCCTGGGCTTTGGCTGTGCCTGTCGCTGGACCCGTTGCGCTCGGCTGCTCCGGCGATGGATTACACCCACTATGCGTTCACTGTCGATGCTGCTGATTTCACTGCCTTGGTCGAACGCCTGCGCGCCGCCGGCGTACAGGAGTGGCGAGACAACCGCAGTGAAGGCGCATCGTTTTATTTTCTCGATCCCGACGGCCATAAGCTCGAGGTTCATGTCGGCGATCTGGCCTCGCGGCTGCAAGCCTGTCGCGCCCAGCCCTATGCTGGAATGAAGTTTTACCCACCGCGCTGAAACATGCAGAATCGTTCACCCTCAAGCGTCTGTCGGAGCGTCTACCATGACCCCATCCTTGCTGTTCGCCGTGCTGGCTTCGGGTTTTATCTACGGCATTACCCCTGGCCCCGGTGTCCTGGCCGTATTCGGCATCGGTGCGGCCCGTGGCCGGCGTGCCGGGGCAGGATTCTTGTGCGGTCATTTGCTCGGCGATGTGGTGTGGTGCAGCACGGCGCTGATTGCCATCGTCGGTGCGCGAGAAGTCGGCAGCAGTGCCTTTGATGTGCTCGGCGTACTCAGCGGGGTGTATTTATTCTGGCTCGGCTGGCGTGCGATCCGCACCCAGCGCCGCAATAGCGATGCCCCTCAGGGCGCGGCGCGCCATCCGTTCTGGCACGGTATTCTGTTTGGCTTGACCAACCCCAAGGCCTACCCGGTTGCCGTGGCGACGTTCACCGCGTTGCTCTCCAGCCGAGCCGAGTTGTTGACTTGGTCGATGCTGCCGACCTTGATTCTGTTGAGCTTTATCGGTGGCTTGCTGGCCTACGCGATCCTGATTGGCGTGGTGGGTGCCCAACGGGTGCGCACGCTGTATCAACGCCATGAAATCCTGATCACCAAGCTCTGCGGCGTGATGTTTATCGGCTTCGCCCTCAATGCTTTGGCGCACGCATTGCCGGGCCTGTTCGGCAGCAAAGCGGCCTGATGCGACGACGACCGTTCGTCGCCCAGGTAAGTTTTTTCTAAACCTTTACCGCCCTGAAAATTCGAATTCAGGGCGGGTTGTATGCTCCCGCGCCTATTTTTGCCCTGGAGGAACCCATCATGAGCCGCATGGCTATCCGGTTACGCACCGCCAGTTTCGCGATGCTGCTGGGCCTCGGCGCCAGCAATGCTTTCGCCCAGTCGCCTGCAGAATTCATCGAGCAGGCTTCGGCCAAAGGTATGGCCGATATCGAAACCAGTCGCATGGCCCACGCCAAGACCTCGTCCCAGGAAATCAAGGACTACACCATTGAGGTCATCAACGAGCGCACGCTGGCCAACCAGCACTTGGCGGCGATCGCCAAGAAGCTTGATTTGCCAGTGGCCCCACGGGAGAAGATCGTTGATAAAGCCGAAACCCTGATGCCTGAACTCAAGGACGGCGATTCGTTTGACGCTGCCTATACCGCGCAGCAGGTCAAGGAAAACGAAGACGCCATCGCCCTGTTCCAGAAAGAAGGCGCGGCGTCGGATGTGCCAGAGATAAAGGCACTGGTGGATGAGACGCTACCCAAGCTTGAAGAGCGCTTGCAAAAAGCCCGGGCCCTGGCGTCGACCTACGGTAAGGGCCATCAAGGCGACGGTTGAGGCCGCTGCCCGATCTGAAAAACGGCGGTGGGAGGGGACTCCCACCGCCGTTTTCATGCCGGGTTTTAGACGGGGTATGGGTCAATGCCGCCTATAACGCCAGTTCCGTCTGACCTGTGCCTTCAAGTGCGAGTAAATACTGCTTGGCTGCCAACCCGCCCGCGAACCCGGTCAGTCCGCCCGAGGCGCCGATCACCCGGTGACATGGCGCAATGATTGAAATGGGGTTGCGCCCATTCGCGGCGCCGACGGCGCGCACGGCTTTGGGGTTGCCGATCTGCTGTGCGATCTGGCTATAGCTGCGGGTTTCGCCGAAGGGAATGGTCAGCAGTGCTTGCCAGACTTGCTTCTGGAAGTCAGTGCCGGTGAAGTCCAGTTCCAGTTCAAACTGGTTACGCTTCCCGGCGAAGTATTCCTGCAGTTGGCGCTCGGTTTCCAAGAGCACTGGGCTGTCGTCGGCTTCGATCAATTCACCCAGGCGCACACGATTGGCACGTTCCACTTCCCAGAGGATGGCGTTGAGTTTGCCATCCCGCGCCACCAGGGTGAGTTCACCGACAGGGGAAGGCATGAGCTTGTACTGGTAGGCCATGAGCAGTTTCCTTGAAGGGCGTTGATGGGGACGACGCCACTGTAGTTCCACCAAGGGGGTTGGGAACTACGTTTCTTGCGGTCAAATTCTTGTCCAACTAGACATTCCAGTAAACCCAGCTGGAATAATGGGGGGACCAGTAGAGCCAGGCGATAATGTAAAGGGCCTTGAGTACTGACGCTGTACCTAACATGACCATAGAAATGACGTTGAGCAGGGTGACAAACAAAGCGAACACAGCCACGCGTGGGGTTGCGTGACGCCAGGCAAACCTCACGCCATACGCTGAGGCGGCAATCACTCCTGACTCCAGCAATAATCCGAGGGGGAAGGGCAGCCGTACAAACGAGACCAGCAGCGGCAAAACCAACACCCAGCCGGCTACTTGGCACAGGATGATTTTGGGTGTGGCTTTTTTGGTGTCCAGCATTGCCATGTTTCCAAGCTCTGGGCCGATGAGCCTACATTATCGTGAGGTGTTGCCGGTCTTCCTGTAAGACTTTGTTTAGGCGTACCTATCGCTCCTGCTGTAATGCCTTTCGCGCTGCGAATGCCAGAAACCCCGAGCAGCTTTTTCCTGTGGATGATTCAACACGTATTCAACGATGCGATTCAACAGATAGCCGAGCAGCAGATGAGTGCTGGAGACTAAATTTTAGGCATAAAAAAACCGGTCACCAAGGACCGGTTTTTTGTGCAGCCTCCGCCAGAAACCCCTGACGCAAGTGCAAATCTGAGTGGAGCGGGTAGAGGGAATCGAACCCTCAACTAAAGCTTGGGAAGCTTTCGTTTTGCCACTAAACTATACCCGCTCAGAGCGGCTGACTTTGTACCAGATGTTCAGCTGGATTTGAAGTTTTTCTTTGAAAAATGTGAGAGTTGCGTGTGGCGACAGAGCTTGCTCGCCACAGTGTCAGGCCTGATTTCAAAGCGCCCATGCATGCTGCGCCTGGCCCTGGCTATACCGTAACGGGCTTGCGGGCCGCTGCCCTTTCAAGAAGCCCACCACGGCCTCACGGCTGTCGCGGCACGCGGCTTTATGTTCCATGTCCAAGAAGTGTCCCGTTGCCTGAATGGTGCTGAAGCTGCTCTTGGCCACATGCTGGCCAAACAGTTTGGCGTCGTCTGCACTGGTGTATTCGTCCCACTCGCCGTTCAAGAACAACACTGGAATATCGATCTGCCTGGCTGCCTTGAGGTAGCACTGCCGGTCGCTGTTGAGCACGTGGCTGATGTGAAAGTGCATCTGCCCGTATTCGTGTGCGGCCAGGTTGCTGACATGGCGGTAGTTGAAGCGTTTGAACAGCGAAGGCAGGTGCTTGCCGATGGTGCTGTTGACCAGATGGCCGACGCGGTCGCGGTCGAGGTTGCCCAGGTAGTCGACGCCACGTTCGAGGTAGTCACGCATGGGCGCATTGATCACCGGCGAGAATGAGCTGATTACGGCTTTTTCTACCCGACGGGGTCGCTGTGCGAGGGCAACCAACGTGGCGGCCCCGCCCCAGGAGAAGGACAATACGTGTTCAGCGGCGAAGTGGTCGAGCAGTTCAAGGAGGATCTGGCCTTCGACTTCCTTGGTAAGCATCTGCTCATGACGGTTATGGATTTTGGAACGGCCAGCGTAGGGCTGGTCGTACAACACCACATTGAATTGCGGGTACAGGCTTTTCACGGTTTGAGCGAAGGACGCTGTGGTCGCCATTGAGCCGTTGACCAGGACGATGGTCTTTGCCGCCGCGTCCGCGCGATAGAACTCCGTGTACACCCGATACTGACCCTGTATATCCAACACAGCGATTTCTGGCCTCATGTCGTAAGACTCCTGGCAAGCGGGTAGTGCGCGCAGATCACTCTGCACGAGCTTTATGACAGGTAGGCATACGCCTGGAAAATGAGGGCCCATGTCGGTCCGATGACGGCTGGCCGGCGGGTGTTGTTATGGCGGGCGGTTTGCCGGGAAGACCCATGGATCAAGCGCGGGCGAGGCAAGGTGTTTCTTGGAGGTTATAGGCGACTCATCAGTCATTATCTGGCTGAAGCCCTGATTCAAGCAGTACGGAACGCATGTCGCAAGGCGAGCGGCTGGTTTTTTGCCATCATCGGCTGAACGGTCGTCAGACTTTTAGGATCTCTTCGTCAGTCAGTGGTCGATACTGACCCGGCGCAAGCGACGCATCGAGCACTAAGGGCCCCATTCGCTCGCGGTGCAGGCCGATCACCTTGTTATCAAAATGACCGAACATGCGTTTGACCTGGTGATATCGGCCTTCGATGATGCTCAACCGCGCTGTCCTGGGGCCCAGCAGTTCAAGTTCGGCAGGTTGGGTGGTGAGATCTTCGAAAGCGAAATACACGCCCGCCGCGAACGTCACCGCGTACTGCGGGTTGATGTCCTGTTCGGTTTGCACGTGGTACACCTTGGGCAACTTGGTCTGCGGTTGCGTGAGGCGCCGCGACCATTGGCCGTCGTTGGTGATCAAGATAAGGCCGGTGGTGTTGAAATCCAGGCGCCCGGCGATATGCAGTTCGGCTTTGTCCGGTTCGTCCAGCAGGTCAAGGACCGTGGAGTGTTGCGGGTCCGACGTGGCGCTGACGCAACCCCGGGGTTTGTGCAGCATGAAATAGCGCGCCGGCTTGCCCGCTTGCAGGATTTCACCGTCAACGCAGACCTGGCTGAATTCACGTACGTCATGGTGAGGATCGCTGACCGCAACCCCTTCAACGGTCACCCGGCGTTCCACCAGCAACAGGCGCACTTGCTTGCGATTGAACTGTGGCAGGTTGCTGAGGAAACGATCAACGCGCATTGCGGTTACGCAACTGTTCGTCCACCTGGGCGCAGCGTGGGCACAGGCAGGCTTTATCACGCAACTCATCGGGCAGGGCTTCAAGCACCGCCGGGTCGATGATGACGCCGTAGCACCAGCAGGCTTGATCGGCAGTGCGCGGATCGGCCAGGGAGCAGTCGTTGCGGGCACCACAGGCGGGGCAAAGGGTCGGTGTGATCATGGGTCGGTTCAGAAGGGAATCGGGTAGGGCGCGTTAGTTGTTGCACGATACAGCGCGGCTGCGCGGCATTCCATCATCATGGCGTTTTGGCGGGCTTTCACTTCGTCTGAAACAGGTGTTTCCAGTTGTGTCGCGAACGCACCAGATTCGGTTTTTGATGTCAGATGTTTCGTCATTCAGTGAAAGCTGAATGCCGCTCGCCAGCGTCGCTGGAGGAGCTCTTCCGCGGTCCAGGAGGCCGCCATGTATCGACGACTGCTGCTCATCGCTTTGCTCGGCCTGACCCTTTCAGCCTGCGTGCCCTATTACGATGGAGGCGCTACCTACTATCGCTCCGAGGTCTACACCGCGCCGGCGCCAGCCTATTACTACGGCGGCCCGCGTTATTACCCTTCTGGGCGCAGCTATTACGCGCCAGCGCCTCGCTACTATGCGCCACAGCCTCGCTACTATTCGGCGCCGCGCTACTACCAACCGGCCCCGCGCTATTACCCCCGCGCCGGGTACCGGCCCTACCCAAACCAGGGGTGGGGCGACCGCTGGGGCAATGGCGGGCGTGGACGCGGTTCCGACCACGGAGGTGGCCGCGGCGGTCACCGTTAAATATCTTGAAAAACAAGCGGCGCATCATGCGCCGTTTTTTATAGGTACCGTATGTCCGTACTGTCAGATTTAACAGCTATCTTTGAGGCGCTAGCTGTACTTCACTAACGAGGAGCCTTGTGCTTTTGCGTGGTGAGACTGAGCAGATGGAAACCCTATGTTCAAACAATTGATTTGCGTGCTCCTGCTGATGAGCTGCTTCATTGCATCGGCAAGAGCGGAGCAAGGCTGTCCTTATCCGTCGCAGGTCGCGTATGCAGACGGCCATTATCGCGCCCAGGACAATGGCCTGCGCTGGCAAAGCCCGAAGGTAGCGTCGCGTGGTGTTGTCGACGGGTTCATTGGCGCAATCTTCATGCCGGGCGACGGCGAGGAGAGAGGAAACGGCTACATGGACAAGTGCATCTACCGCACCAGTTGGAACGGTGTTGTAGCGTTGAGGCCAAGCAGCGGAAATGAGGTTATCAACATGTCGTTGACCAGCACCTTGTATTGGAGGCTGCAGCCCGATGCGTTCGAGTTGCCGGTGTATACGTGCGAGGACAGCCAGCCGGACAATTGCGCTTTCAAGGTCAACGACAAGCGTACAGACCTGTCAGTAGTCAGATAAATCCGCCAGAGGATTCCTACCTTCCCAGGCCTTGTCAAAGTGCGCCTGCACCACCGTTTCCGGGAGTGTGTTGATATCCGGCCAGTGCCAACGAGGCGCCTGGTCTTTGTCGATCAGGCGCGCCCGAACCCCTTCGGCGAATTCCGGATGACGGCAGCAGTTGAGGCTCAGGGTGTATTCCATCTCGAACACCTGGGCCAATGAGAGGTGACGGGCACGCTGGAGCTGTTCCCACACCAGATGCGCCGTCAGTGGGCAGCCCTCACTGAGGGTTTTGCCGGCCCGGCTCAATAGCGGGTCGCTGTGGTCGCGCAGCAGGCTCAAGGCGCGCCAGGCACACCGCACATCTCCTACATCAAGCCATTCGTCGATCTGTGCGCGGCGCGGTAGCCATTGCGCTTCGGGTTGATCACTGTTTGCCTCCTGCGCCAGGGCCTTGAGCAAGCTGTTGAGTTGCATCGCGCTCTGTTCCTGCCAGTTCAGCTGCAGCAGGCCATCGAGCAGATCGTCTTGCTGGTCATCACGCAGGAAACGGTCGGCCAGGCCCAAGTCCAGCGCGTCGCGACCGTTGATATGGGCGCCGGTGAGGCCCAGGAACAGGCCGAGCTTGCCCGGCAAGCGGGACAAGAACCAACTGGCCCCCACATCCGGGTACAAGCCAATGCTGATTTCGGGCATGGCCAAACGACTGCTTGGCGTAACGATACGCACGGCGGCGCTTTGCAACAGGCCCATGCCGCCGCCCAATACATAACCGTGGCCCCAGCAGATCAACGGCTTCGGGTAGGTGTGCAGGCGGTAGTCAAGACGATATTCGGCGGCAAAAAACTGCGCGGCCAGGGTCGGAACTTCGCCCGGCTGTTCACGGCAAGCCTGAGCCAGGCTGCGCACTTCGCCACCGGCGCAAAAAGCTTTGGGGCCGTTGCCGCGCAGCAGCACGCAGACGATCTGCGGGTCTTTGGCCCAGGCCTCCATGCGCTCATCCAGGGCCAGAATCATCGGCAGGGAGAGGGCGTTAAGGGACTTTGGCGCGTCCAGGCTGGCGATACCGATGCGAGCGCCGCCACTGCCGGTCAGTTCTTCGAAATGCAGGTTCATCGTGGCCTCAATCGAGAAGGTGAAGGATGAGTATGATCCCTTCGTGGGAAAGTGCCGGTGCTGTGTCAGATCAATTGACAAGCGGGGTCGGCTTTCCTAGGGTTCGCCTCATTCTTTTTTACAAGACAATTCAACTATGACCGATGGCGACCGTATCAAACTCGAACCCAGCTGGAAACACGCCCTGCGGGAGGAGTTCGAGAAGCCCTACATGGCGCAATTGCGCGAGTTTCTGCGCCAGGAACATGCCGCTGGCAAAGAGATCTACCCCCCCGGCCCATTGATTTTCAACGCGCTCAACTCAACGCCGCTGGACAAGGTCAAGGTCGTGATTCTCGGACAAGACCCGTACCACGGCCCTGGCCAGGCCCACGGCTTGTGCTTCTCGGTACAACCGGGCGTGCCGGCACCGCCGTCGCTGGTCAATATCTATAAAGAGCTCAAGCGCGACCTGAACATCGACATCCCCAACCACGGCTACCTGCAAAGCTGGGCCGACCAGGGCGTGCTGATGCTCAACACCACCATGACCGTGGAGCGCGCCAACGCCAACGCCCATGCCGGCAAGGGCTGGCAGTTCTTCACCGATCGGATTATCGAAGTGGTCAGCGAGCATCAGCCGCACCTGGTGTTCCTGCTGTGGGGCGCCCATGCTCAAAGCAAGCAGAAGCTCATCGACGCCACCAAGCATCTGGTGCTGACCTCGGTGCATCCGTCGCCGTTGTCGGCGTATCGCGGGTTTCTGGGCTGCGGGCATTTCAGCCGGGCCAACAAGTTTCTCGAGCAGAATGGCGAGGCCCCCATCGAGTGGCGTTTGCCACCGGTGTGAGGCCTGGCACATTCAACATGTGGGAGGTTTTAGAGGGGGGCTGGCTGACGGTTCCAGTGCCGAAACAAAGGCTCGGCCAAAAACAGCACGAACAACAAGCGCATCACCTGCATCGCCGTCACCAAGGGCACCGACAGCTGCAGGGTTTCAGCTGTCAGACTCATTTCAGCGATACCGCCTGGCATCATGCCCAGGGTCAGTGATCGCAGGTCGAGGTGAGTGAGGGCGCTCAAGCCCACCGCCGCTAACGTCGCCAGCAGCATGGTCAATGCCGTGCCAATCAAGGTGCGGCCCATGAACGATGGCGCGCGACGGAAGAACTGCCGATTGAAGTGGCAGCCCAAACCGCTGCCGATCAACCATTGGCCGATCTGACTGCCGCCGTCTGGCAGGCCGATGTGTAAATCCCAAGTCACACTGGCGATCGCGCTCACCAGCAATGGCCCGAACAGCCAAGGGTTGGGTTGGCGCAAGCGCTGCCAGCCCCAGGCAACCAGCGCACCCACCGGAAACAGCAGGGCCAGCCACGCCCAGTCCACGGGCGCCGGATGGAACTGCGGCGCGCCGCCTCCGAGCAAATATTTGAAGATCGCTGGCACGCACAGCACCACCACCAGCACACGCAGGCTTTGCCCGGCCGCAACCCGGCTGAGCACCGCGCCATTGCGGGCGCCGAGGTTGACCATCTCCCCGGAACCGCCCGGCATGCTGGAGAAAAACGCCGTGGCGCGGTCTTCACCGCTGCGGCGCATCAACCACACGCCCACCACGCTCGACAAGCTGGTGACCAGTGCACCGAAGAAAATCAGGCCGAAGTGGCTCATCACCTGCTCGATCACCACCGGGGTGAAGTGCAGGCCGATGCCGATGCCCACCACCCATTGGCCGCATTTGCGCCCGCCGGGAATCTCTGCCAATTGCCAGGGCGTCAGGCAGCGCACCAGGATGATCGCCAGCAACGAGCCGACCATGTACGGCAAAGGCCAGCCGACCAGGCTGGCCAGGTAACCGCCGGCCAGGCCGACCAGCGGTGTTCCCCACCAATGTTTAAAGGTGACCTCAGACATCGGCCAGGGCACGACGCTGTTGCACGCGTTTACGCCAGATACGCAGCAGCGGTACAAGCAGCATGATTGCGGTCAGCACCCAGACGCCAAAGGTGATCGGGCTCGACCACAGGATTTCCAGCGCACCGTTGGAGATCGACAGCGCACGGCGCAGGTTCTGCTCCATCAGGCCGCCGAGGATAAAGCCCAGCAGCAGCGGTGACAGCGGGAAGTCCAGCTTGCGCAGGATGTAGCCGAAGATGCCGATTGCGATCATCAGGAACAGATCGAAGGTGGTGGCATGCACGGCGTACACGCCAATCGCGGTAATGATGGCGATCACCGGCACCAGCGCCCAGTTCGGCACGGCGAGGATACGGGTGAAGATGCGGATCATCGGGATGTTGAGCACGACCAGCATGATGTTGGCAATGAACAACGAGGCGATCAGGCCCCAGACAATGTCCGGTTGCTGTTGGAACAGCAGTGGGCCGGGGGTGATGTTGTACAGCGATAGGGCGCCGATCATCACCGCCGTGGTGCCCGAGCCAGGAACGCCGAGGGTCAGCATGGGTACCATGGCGCCGCAGACCGATGCGCCGATCGCGGTTTCTGGGGCGGCCAGGCCGCGCATGTCGCCCTGACCGAATTTGCCGCTGGCGCCTGCGATGCGTTTCTCGGTCATGTAGGCAACGGCCGAGGCCATGGTTGCACCAGCGCCCGGCAACACGCCGATGATAAAGCCCGACACGCCGCAACGAAGATTCACAGTGAGCACCGACAAGGCTTCCTTGGCGTTGAACATCATGCGCCCGGTGGCTTTCACTGCTTCCTGGCCACGGTGGGTTTTTTCCAGCAGCAGGAGAATCTCGCTGATGGAGAACAGGCCGAGCACCAGGACCACGAACTGGATACCGTCGGTCAGGTGAATATTGTCGCCGGTAAAGCGGTATACACCGCTGTTGGCGTCGATGCCCACGCAGGAAAGGAACAAGCCGATCAGCGCGGCAACAAACGTCTTCAGCGGTTTGTCACCGGCCATGCCGCCCAGGCAGACAATCGCAAACACCATCAGGACGAAATATTCCGCCGGGCCGAACGCAATCGCCCACTTGGCCAGCAGCGGGGCGAACAGCACCATGCCGCAGGTGGCGATAAACGCGCCGATGAACGAACTCCAGGCCGACAATGACAGTGCCACGCCAGCCAGGCCTTTGCGGGCCATCGGGTAGCCGTCGAGGGTGGTCATGACGGTGGAGGCTTCGCCCGGGATGTTCAGTAGAATCGAACTGATGCGGCCGCCGTATTCGCAGCCCAGGTACACGGCTGCCAGCAGGATCAGCGCCGACTCTGGCGGCAAGCCCAGGGCGAAGGCGATGGGGATCAGCAGTGCCACGCCGTTGATCGGGCCCAGGCCCGGCAACAGGCCGACCACGGTGCCAATCAGGGTGCCGCACAACGCGGTCACCAGGTTATAGGGGCTCAGCGCAACGCCGAAACCCTGGCCCAAATAGCCAAAAGTATCCATATCAGTTCTCCAGAACGTCGAGCAGGCCGAGGGGCAACGGTACGTCCATGGTTTTATCGAACAGCAGATAAAGACCGACGCTCATCAAGGTGATGATCACCACGCTGGGCAACCAGCGGCCGCCGTACAGCCGTGCCATCGGAATACCGATCAGCATGCTGCTGAGAATGAAACCCAAGGATTCGAATGTGCCTGCAAACACCAGCAGCAGGGCCACACAGATGCCGATCTTGATCAACGTGGGTTGATCCAGCGCGGGTTCATCGTCAGTGTGTTTGGTCGCCTGCGGGCGAATCATCATGTAGATGAGCGCCAGGCCCATCAGCCCGAGCAACAGCAGGGGGAAGGCTCTTGGCCCTACGGGTTCGTAGGAAAAAGCCGCCTGATACGGCCAGGCCATCAGCGCCAGGCCGATACAGGCCAGCAATAGCACGGCAGCGAAAATGCGTTGTAAGAGCATAGAAAACTCCAAGGCCCCTCTTGTAGGAGCGAGCTTGCTCGCGAAAAACGTCAACGATAACGCGTGCTCTCTGGACGCACGTGGATGTCCTTGGGTTCTTCGCGAGCACGCTCGCTCCTACAGGGGCATTACACAAAAGAGGGGCGATTACTGGATCAGGCCGAACTCTTTGGCCAGCACTTTGTAGTCAGCCACCTGTTTCTTCACGTAGGTGTCCAGCTCCTGGCCCGTCATGGCGAACGGGAACAGCTCGCGCTGGTCACGCAGCTTGGCGAACTCCTCGGAAGCCAGCAGTTTGTCGAAGGCGTCTTTCCACCAGGCGTAGTCGGCATCGCTGACCTTTGGCCCCAGGTAGAAGCCACGCACCACCGGCCAGACGATGTCGTAGCCTTGCTCTTTGGCGGTCGGGATATCCTTCATTTCCGGCTCATCCAGGCGTTGCTCAGAGAACACCGCCAGCAGGCGCATATCGCCGCTCTGGATATGCGGCATGGAGTCGGAGATGTCGGTACTGCCCACCTGGATATGCCCCCCCAGCAGAGCCGTAGCGATTTCACCGCCACCCTCAAGGGCGACGTAACGCAGTTCGCGCGGGTTGATCCCGGCGGCCTTGGCGATCAGTGCGGTTTGCATCCAGTCCTGGCTGCCGACGGTGCCGCCGGAGCCGATCACCACGCTGCCTGGGTCTTTCTTCAGGGCTTTGACCAGGTCGTCGAGGGTTTTGTAGGGCGAGTCGCTTTTCACCGCGATGGCGCCATAGCTGGTGCCCACTGCCGCCAACCAGCGCACGGCGCTTTCATCAAAACGGCCGAACTTGCCCTGGGCCAGGTTCAGCAGCGAACCGCTCGACCAGGCGACCAACGTGCCCGCATCCGCAGGGCGCTGGGCGACGACCGCGTTGTAGGCTACCGCGCCCACGCCGCCTGGCATGTAGGTCACACGCATCGGCTTGGTCAGCAGCTTTTGGTTCACCAGCGCGCTTTGCGCCAGTTTGCAAGTCAGGTCAAAACCGCCGCCTGGGGAGGCCGGGGCGATGCATTCCGGACGCTTGGGTTCGTCGGCGGCCAGCAGTTGGCCGGCGAACAGCATGCAGCCAGCGGCGAGGGCAAATTTACGCAGTGAAAGGGTCATGGTGATCTCCATCGTTTTTGTTATGAGGGGGTTACTACCAAAGTGCGACGCTGTAGCTGACCAGCAAGCGCATTTCATCTGCGTCACGGGCCGAATAGTTGGAACGATAGGTGGCGTTACGCAGGCGCACGGCCACATCTTTGAACGTGCCGCTTTGCACCACGTATTTGATCTCGCTGTTGCGTTCCCACTCCTTGCCGGTCTCGCCGTTCTTGAGCTTGATGTTGTCACCCGAGAGGTAACGGCTCATGAAACTCAAGCCAGGAATGCCCAGCTTGGCAAAGTCGTAGTCGTAGCGTGCCTGCCAGGAGCGTTCTTCGGCGCCGGCAAAATCGTTGATCTGCACGAAGTTGACCAGGTACGGGTCGCTGCCATCCACATACGGGAAGGCGCTGTCGCCGGACATGTGCTGGTAGCCGGCGCTGAGCTTATGGCCATTGAGGGCATAGCTGAACAGGCCGTTGAGGGACGTGTTGTCGATATTGCCGCCGCGGGCCGAGCCGGTGTCATCGCTGATTGCCAGTCGCAGGTCGGCGGCGAAAGTGCCAGGGCCCATCGGGCGTGAGGCGACCATGCCGAGGAAGTGTTGGCGATACACGTCGTCGAGTTGGGCGAAGTGGTAGCTGCCGGTGATCTTGTCGGCGAACTTGTAGTCGACGCCACCGAAGTTGAAGTGCTTGCCGGTGGCACCGCTGAGGAAGCGGCTGTTCTTGTTATTGAGCGCGATGTCTTCGTAGTTGGTGTCGTCGCGGTCCTTGGCTTTGTCCAGGCGACCACCAGTGAATACCAGGTTCTTGAGTTCCTTGGAGGTGATCAAGCCACCGTTGAAGGTCTGCGGCAGGATGCGCCCGTCGTTGGGCTTGAGGATCGGCAGTTCGGGGATCAGCGAGCCGATCTTCAACTCGGTGGCGGAGATTTTCACTTTGCCGGTCAGGCCCAGCTTGGAGTACTCGTTGGCGGCGCGCCCGTCATCGTGGGTCGGCAGCAGGCCGGTGCCGGTGCGGTCGGGGCTGGAGTCGAGCTTGACGCCGAGCATGCCCAGCGCATCAACGCCAAAGCCGACGGTGCCGTCGGTGTAGCCCGATTGCACGTTGAGCATGAAGCCCTGGGCCCATTCGTCGCGCTTGGATTGCTGGGCACTGGTACCGTCGCGAAAGTCGCGGTTGAAGTACATGTTGCGGGTTTCCAGGGTCGCGCTACTGTCTTCGAAGAAGGCAGCCTGGCTGAGCGGCGAAAAGCCGGCAAGGGCAGCGGCACTGGCGAGGGCGGTGTGGGTCAGGCGGGAAGAACGAACAGGCGGGCAAGCCTGTGGCTGGGTCGACAGCATCGTGGTGTACTCCGTTATTGTTCTTATTCTGGCGAAAACGCTTCGAGGCGTTTTTCGGGCGCTACGGGTCAGGCAACTCGGCGGGCATAGACCACCGTGGTTGGATGCTAAAGGGCGAAGCTTTCACTAACCTTTCAATCGCCTTTCAATGTTTTCGGGCTTCACAGGCCAGGTTGCGGCTGTAAACTGCCGGGCAAAGCGTGGCGTCGACCACCCCTGAACGAGGTAGAAATCCATGCGTGTCCTCCTGGTTGAAGACCATTTGCAGCTCGCCGAAAGCGTGGCCCAAGCGCTCAAGAGCATGGGTTTGACCGTTGATGTGTTGCATGACGGCGTGGCGGCGGACCTGGCCTTGAGCAGCGAGGAATACGCCGCGGTGATCCTGGACGTAGGGTTGCCGCGCCTGGATGGTTTCGAGGTGCTCGCACGTTTGCGGGCACGTGGAAAAAACCTGCCGGTGCTGATGCTGACTGCTCGCAGTGATGTAAAAGACCGCGTGCACGGCCTGAACCTGGGCGCCGATGACTACCTGGCCAAACCGTTTGAACTCACGGAACTCGAAGCACGGGTGAAGGCACTGTTGCGGCGCAGCGTGCTGGGCGGCGAGCGTCAGCAAACCTGCGGTGTGCTGGTGTACGACCTCGACACCCGGCGCTTCACGGTCGCAGGCGAGCTGATGACCTTGACCTCCCGAGAACAAGCGGTGCTCGAAGCGTTGATCGCCCGGCCGGGGCGCGTGATGAGCAAGGAACAATTGGCGTCCCAGGTATTCGGCCTGGACGAGGAGGCCAGCCCCGACGCCATCGAAATCTACGTGCATCGCCTGCGCAAGAAGCTCGATGGCCAACCCATCGCCATCGTCACCTTCCGGGGCCTTGGCTATTTGCTGGAAGCCCGTGATGCATAAGCCCAGCAGCCTGCGCTGGCGCTTGCTGTGCAACCTTGCGTTATTGCTGGTGTTGTTGATGCTCGCCAGCGGCATGAGCGCTTATTGGAACGGTCGCGAAGCCGCCGACACCGCTTATGACCGCACGCTGCTGGCCTCGGCACGCACCATTGCCGCCGGCTTGACCCAGGTGGACGGCACCCTCAGCGCCAATGTGCCCTATGTGGCCTTGGACACTTTTGCCTACGACAGTGCCGGGCGCATTTATTACCAAGTCAATGATATTGATCAGAAACTGATTTCCGGTTACGAAAACCTGCCTGGCCCGCCGCCCGGCACGCCCCGCACCGACGATTATCCAGCCTTGGCGCGGTTCTATAACGCCATGTACCTGGGCCAGCATGTTCGCGTGGTGAGCCTGCTCAAGGCCGTCTCGGAACCGAACATGAACGGCATGGCCGAAATTCGTGTTGCGGAGACCGACGAAGCCCGGGTGGCCATGGCCCGCAGCCTGATGGCCGATACACTGCTGCGTCTGGGCATGCTCGCCATCGGTGCGTTATTGCTGGTGTGGTTCGCGGTGAGCGCCGCACTGCGCCCGCTGGAACGCCTGCGTACGGCGGTGGAAGAGCGCCAGCCTGATGACCTGCGGCCTCTGCCATTAGTGGAGGTTCAGGATGAGTTCGGCCCACTGGTGCGCTCGCTCAACCATTTCACCGAACGTTTGCGCGGGCAGTTCGAGCGCCAGGCGCAGTTTATTGCCGACGCTGCCCACGAGCTGCGCACCCCCCTGGCGGCGCTTAAGGCCAGGCTGGAACTGGGCTTGCGTGCCGAAGAACCCGCCACCTGGCGCAACACCCTGGAAACGGCCGCCCAGGGCACCGACCGGCTGACGCACCTGGCAAATCAATTGTTGTCCCTGGCCCGCATCGAAAACGGTGCCCGCGCCATTGCCGAAGGCGGTGCGCAACTGCTCGATTTGAGCCAATTGGCCCGTGAGCTCGGTATGGCCATGGCGCCGCTGGCCCACGCGCGGGGCGTGGCCCTGGCGCTGGAGGCCGACGAGCCGGTATGGCTGCGCGGCGAACCAACGCTGTTGAATGAGCTGCTCAGCAACCTGGTGGATAACGCCTTGGCCCATACCCCGCCTGGCGGCAATGTGATTTTGCGAGTGACGGCCCCGGCGGTGCTGGAAGTCGAGGATGACGGCCCTGGCATCCCACTGGATGAGCGGGACCGGGTGTTTGAACGCTTTTATCGACGCAGCCAGCAGGGCATGGGGTCGGGCTTGGGGCTGGCGATTGTCGGGGAGATTTGCCGTGCGCACCTGGCGCAGATCAGCCTGCATGATGGCGAGCTGGCGGGGCTTAAGGTGCGCGTGAGTTTTATCGCGGGTTGATCAGTAAAACATCGACCGCGCTTCGTCCAGTTCGCTGCGCAGGGCGTCGCTGTGCAGGTCTATGCGCAACTTCATGAGGGCCGGCAAGGCGGTAATCGGCACGGTCCCCAGGGGGTGGTCGGTGCCGCGGTGGCAGTACAGCGCGGCGACCTGCACCAGGTCGACGTAGTCCAGGCTTGCAGAGTCGCGTGTCAGGTCCAGGTATTGGCCCGGCACGTTCACCAGCATCTCAGGGAAGTCCCAGACCCGCAGCAGCTTGTCCCCCAGCACCGGGTGGATGCTGTCGATGACGTGGTTGAGGCTGACGGGGTCGGCCAGCAGCTCATAGTGATCCTCGGCATACGTGAGGATCGGCAGCACGCCGATCTGATGCACCAGGCCCCCCAGCGCCGCCTGGTCTGGCTTGAGCTGGCTGTGGCGACGGCACAAGGCGTAGCTCACGCCCGCCACCTCCAGGCTGCGGCGCCACACGTCGCGCATTTTCTGTTCGACCACCTCTGAGCGGGCGTGGAAGATCTGCTCCATCACCAGGCCGATAGCCAGGTTGCTGCTGTAGTTGGTACCGAGCCGGGTGATGGCGGTGTGCAGGTCGGTGACTTCCTGGCTGGCCCGTAGCAGCGGGCTGTTGACCACTTTGATCAGGCGCGCCGACAGGGCCGTGTCACGACTGATCACTTTGCTCAGGTGGCTGATGCTGATGTCCGGGTCTTCGGCGGCCTGGCGAATTTTCAGGGCCACCTCCGGCAATGTCGGCAGAACCAGGTCATCGTTGTCGATGGCCGTTACCAACGCTTGTTGGACTTTTTCCGCCAGCTTGTTCATTCATGCTCTCTAGGGTGCTGCAAAAAGTACGGCGATTAACGCTGGATCTCGCGGTCACGGTCCAGTTGGTAGGGTAGGTCAAGCAGATTCAAGCCCGGGCCCTCCAGGGTGCCCAAGCGCACGTCGCCACTGTCGGCAGCTTCGGCTTGCAGCACGGCGAGAAGTTCAATCGACTGGTCAGCTTTTGCTGCGATGACCACTTCGCCGATCGCGCTGTTATGGCTCGGGGAAAATAACGGAGTGCCTGGCTCGGGAAGCTCGTTGGCCTCCAGGCTAAGGCGATACAGGCGCCGCTTGAGTTTGCCCAGGTACTGCATGCGCGCGACGATTTCCTGGCCGGTGTAGCAGCCTTTCTTGAAGCTGACGCCGCCCACAGCCTGCAGGTTGAGCATCTGCGGAATGAACAGCTCGCGCGTCTGGGGCATCACCTGGCCGATACCGGCACGGATCTGGCCAAGCAGCCAGGCATTCAATTCAGCTTGTTGCAACTGCGCGGCCAATTGGCTGCGCACGGCGTCGGCGTGTTCGGCAGATACCCAGAGTTCGGCCCGGCCCGGGGAAACGCGGACGGCAATCGATGCCTCGTTGCGCGCCACGCTATCGGTCTCGACCGGCAGCGCGAGGCCCAGGGCGCTCAGGGCCGCGTCTGCGTTCGCCAGGCCGAAGCGCGCCCAGCCAGCGCTTTCGTCGGTGAGCTTGGATTTGGAGAACACCGCGTACTTTTTCAAATCCGCCAACTGCGGCTCAAGCAACTCGGTGGCCATGGCCAGGAGCACGCCATCACCCTGCAGCAGGATGCGGAAGCTCGACTGCATCCGGCCTTTTTGCGTGCAGCGCGCGCCCAGGCTGGCCTGGGTATCACTCAGGTAATTGAGGTTGCAGGTCAGTTGGCCCTGCAGGAACTTGGCAGCATCAGAGCCGCGGACGGCGAGAACGCCTTCGTGGGACAGGGAGCAGAAAAAAGCGGAGTCAGCCATGGGTCATCGCAGGTCAAAAAGTCATGGGTGCATCATAGAGGGGCGTCCGGCAAATGCATAGTTTCCATATAGGGCGACCAAAGCCGACTGTTCCAGTGTCGTCGGGGCTGTATACTTGCGCTCTATTTTAGGAGGGCTCCATGGTCGAAGATGTAGAAATCAATCGCCTCTACTGGCACAGCCGTCGCGGCATGCTGGAGCTGGATGTGTTGCTGGTGCCTTTCACCAAAGAGGTGTACGCGACGCTCAATCAGGTGGACCGCGACCTCTACGTCAGGTTGCTCGAGTGCGAAGACCAGGACATGTTTGGCTGGTTCATGGAGCGCGCCGAATCCGAAGACCCGGAGCTGCAGCGCATGGTTCGGATGATCCTGGATCGTGTCCAGCCCAAGTAATCGTTTCGAATGCCGCTGGCAGGCCTCGCGGCTGTTGCTGGCGGCCTATGTGCTTGCCCAGCTGGTCGCACTGGGCAGCCTGCTGGTTCTAAACCTGCCTTACTCAAGCCTGGGCATCCTGCTATGTCTGGCTCATTGTGCCTGGGTATTGCCGCGGCAAATCCTGCTCACTCACCGTTCGTCGATTCGTGGCCTGCGCCGTGACGACGATGGTTGGCAATTATGGAGCGCCGCACGCGGGTGGCACCCAGTGCAGCTGCGGCCCGACAGCCTGGCGTTGCCGCTGATCGTGGTGTTGCGTTACCGAGTGCAGGGTGAACGGCGAGTGCGGTCCATCTGCGTGGCAAAGGATGCGCAGGCCGCCGATGTGCACCGGCGCCTGCGGGTACGCCTGAAGTTCAGCCGCCGTAGGTGGTTGGCACCAGGATAGTGTCCCGGGCTTCGGGCAGCATCTGTGGGTAGTCGAGGGTGTAATGCAGGCCGCGGCTTTCCTTGCGCTCCATGGCCGACCGGATCATCAGCTCGGCCACTTGGGCCAGGTTGCGCAACTCGATCAAGTCGCGGCTGACCTTATAATTGCTGTAGAACTCGTCGATCTCATCCAGCAGCAAGCGCACCCGATGTTGCGCCCGTTGCAGGCGTTTGTTGGTGCGCACGATGCCCACATAGTCCCACATGAAGCGCCGCAGCTCGTCCCAGTTGTGGGCGATGATCACATCCTCGTCCGAATCGGTGACCTGGCTCGCGTCCCAGCGGGGCAGGGCGGCCGGTACCGGGATGCGCGGCAGTTGCTCAAGAATGTCCGCTGCCGCCGAGCGCGCATACACGAAGCATTCAAGCAATGAATTGCTGGCCATGCGGTTGGCGCCGTGCAGGCCAGTGAAGCTGGTTTCGCCGATGGCATACAGGCCCGGCACGTCGGTGCGGCCATGCTGATCGACCATCACGCCACCGCAGGTGTAGTGCGCGGCCGGTACCACGGGGATCGGGCCCTTGGTGATGTCGATATTGAAGGTCAGGCAGCGTTCGTAGACGGTCGGGAAGTGGGTCTTGATGAAGGCTTCGGGCTTGTGGCTGATGTCCAGGTACACGCAGTCGATACCCAGGCGCTTCATTTCGTGGTCGATGGCGCGGGCGACGATATCGCGTGGTGCCAGTTCGGCGCGTGGGTCGAAGCGCTGCATGAAGCGTTCGCCATTGGGCAGCTTCAAATGTGCGCCTTCGCCGCGCAGGGCTTCGGTGATCAGGAAGCTCTTGGCCTGCGGGTGATACAGGCACGTGGGGTGGAATTGGTTGAACTCCAGGTTGGCGACCCGGCAGCCCGAGCGCCAGGCCATCGCAATGCCGTCGCCGCAGGCACCGTCGGGGTTGCTGGTATAGAGGTAGACCTTGGCGGCGCCGCCCGAGGCGAGAATGGTGAAGCGTGCGCCATAGGTATCGACTTCACCGCTGGTGCGGTTGAGTACGTAGGCGCCCAGGCAGCGTTCGCCCGGCAGGCCCAGGCGTTTTTCGGTGATCAGGTCGACGGCGACGCGCTGCTCCAGCAATTGGATATTTGGACGTTGGCGGGCCTGGTCGAGCAGGGTCTTGAAAATCGCGGCCCCGGTGGCATCGGCAGCGTGAATGATTCGGCGATGGCTGTGGCCGCCTTCACGGGTCAGGTGGAACTCAAAGCCACCGTCGTCGCTGCCGGCATGTTCATCGCGGGTGAAAGGCACACCTTGGTCGATCAACCATTGGATGGCTTCCCGGCTGTGCTCGACGGTGAAGCGCACGGCGTCTTCGTTGCACAGGCCACCGCCAGCGTTAAGGGTGTCTTCGACGTGGGATTGCACGGTGTCTGTGTCGTCCAGCACCGCAGCAACGCCGCCCTGGGCCCAGAAGGTCGAGCCGTTGGCCAGGTCGCCTTTGCTCAAAACCGCTATACGCAAATGGCTGGGCAGGGTCAGGGCCAGGCTCAAGCCGGCGGCGCCGCTGCCGATTACGAGGACATCGTGTTGAAACTGTTGGCTCATTTGACGGATTCCGCAAAAAGCGATCCAAAGGGGGGCGCAAACAGGACGCCTGGATCGGCGAATCAAAGGGTCACACGGGCCACTAGTATATAGAGGGGTGGAGCGGCACAATAGCCACGCCTTCGTGGCATTGTGAGATTATGCTGCGCAGCTTTGGGAAACGGCCGGTTGGCGGGACGGGAACTTTTTGCATAAGCCCCGACTCAATAGCAGGTTGCCCGAAAGCTGGGAAAACGTTGAGTTTATTGGCCCGTCGGGAGCATTGGACGCGTCACGAAACCGGCGACAAGATTATTCGCGCAGCCGGCACCGACCGTGCTGCGTTTTTCGTGTGTGCCAAATCAGTGCATGCCGGAAACTTGCTTGAAGGGGGAGAACTTTTGCGAAAAGCCCGAGTCTATGTTTGCAAGCCTGATCGTTTAGTTATGCAAGCCTCCTTCAAGTACAACGAGGAGTGTTCATGCTAACCCAGGAAGAGGATCAGCAGCTGGTCGAGCGCGTACAGCGCGGTGATAAGCGAGCATTTGATCTGCTAGTGCTGAAATACCAGCACAAAATTCTCGGGTTGATCGTGCGGTTTGTGCACGACACCCATGAAGCGCAGGACGTTGCGCAGGAAGCTTTTATCAAGGCTTACCGTGCACTTGGAAACTTCCGCGGTGACAGTGCGTTTTACACGTGGCTATACCGCATCGCCATCAACACGGCGAAAAACTATCTGGTGTCACGCGGTCGCCGCCCACCAGACAGTGATGTCAGTTCAGAAGATGCTGAATTCTACGATGGTGATCACGGCCTCAAAGATCTCGAGTCGCCGGAGCGTGCATTGCTGCGCGACGAGATCGAAGGCACCGTCCATCGCACTATTCAGCAACTGCCAGAAGATTTGCGTACGGCGTTAACTTTACGTGAATTCGATGGTCTGAGTTACGAAGACATTGCGAGCGTCATGCAATGTCCGGTGGGGACTGTGAGGTCGCGGATTTTCCGGGCCCGGGAAGCCATCGACAAAGCCTTGCAACCGTTGTTGCAGGAAAACTAAAGACAGCGGCGACAGCCAAGAGAGGAACCGCCATGAGTCGTGATGCCCTGCAGGAATCGCTGTCCGCAGTGATGGATAACGAAGCGGATGAACTGGAACTTCGTCGAGTGCTCAACGCATTTGATGACGCCGAAACCCGTGATACCTGGTCTCGTTACCAAGTCGCTCGGGCGGTGATGCACAAGGATCTCCTAATCCCTCGTCTGGATATTGCTGCGGCCGTTTCTGCTGCACTGGCTGATGAAGCCGTTCCGGCAAAAGCCTCGCGTGGTCCGTGGCGCAGCCTGGGTCGTCTGGCAGTGGCCGCTTCGGTGACTGTTGCTGTGTTGGCAGGTGTTCGCCTGTACAACCAGGACGAGATCGCAGGCAACGAGCTGGCCCAACAGACTCAGCAACCGGTCATGGCCGGTCCGCAAGTCAAAGGTCCGGCCGTGCTGGCTGGCTACAAGGAAAGCACTGATACCACCGGCCCTATGGCTAATGGTGTACTTCAGGGGCAATCCGGCTGGCAGGATCAGCGCCTTCCAGGCTACCTGCGTCAACATGCGCAGGAATCGGCTGCCAAAGGCACTGACAGCGCTCTGCCATACGCTCGTGCAGCAAGCCAGGAAAACCGCTGATTCGCTAAGGAGCCCTATGCGCGCCATACCGCTCCTTACGCTTTTGCTCAGTAGTTGGTTTGCACTATCCGCCCATGCCGATGAAGCCCAAGACTGGCTGATTCGACTTGGGCGTGCAGAGCAGCAGCAAAGCTTTGAAGGTACGTTTGTCTACGAACGTAACGGCAGTTTTTCTACCCATGACATCTGGCACCGTGTCCAGAATGGTCATGTCCGTGAACGCTTGTTGCAACTTGACGGCTCCGCCCAGGAAGCGGTCAGGGTTGATGGTCGGGCTCAATGTGTCAGTGGCACGTTGGCGGTTGGTCTCGGTCAGTCACCTGAGGCACCCTCGCGTATTCTTGATCCAAAAAAACTCACTTCATTCTATGACCTGGCCGTTATTGGCAAATCGCGCGTGGCCGGTCGTCATGCGGTGATTGTGTCGATCAGCCCGCGTGATCCCTACCGTTATGGGTTTGAATTACACCTGGACCGTGAAACTGCGCTGCCGCTTAAATCCTTGCTGCTGAATGACCAAGGGCAGTTGTTGGAGCGTTTTCAGTTCACCCGTCTGGATGCTTCGGCCATTCCTTCTGACCAGGACTTGCAGCCCAGCGGCGACTGTTCGCCGGTAACGATGTCCGCCGCTAAAGCACCTGATCTGTCTGCCACGCAAAGGTGGCATCTGGACTGGCTACCGCCTGGTTTCCAACAGATCAGCAGCGCTACGCGCAAAGATGCCCAAACGAAATCTACCGTCGACAGCCTGATGTATGACGATGGGCTCGCGCGTTTTTCGGTGTTTCTTGAGTCAGCCAACGGCGCTGATGTGAATGAAACCCGCGCTCAGCTTGGGCCGACCGTGGCAGTATCCCGGCGTTTGAATACGGTAGATGGCGAAATGATGGTCACGGTGGTGGGCGAAATTCCCATTGGCACTGCTGAGCGCATCGCGTTGTCGGTGCGTGGTGAAAAGGCCGCCGCCAAGCCCTGAGATTGTTAATCTTATGTTCATCCTGGTCTATCAATCTGGGCCCGAATTTCGTTGGGTGCTGGGCGTATGAAATCTCTGGATCAGCATTTTCACTTGCAAAAACTTCCCATGTTTTTTATAGGTCAGGGTTTGATGGCTCTGGCCTTGTTTGTTCGCGGAACAAAAATGCCGCTCGCAGTATCCGGCGTTTATTGAACCCTGTCGCTTAACCCTGCTCGTCGTAACGGGAGCTGTATGTCGATACCACGTTTGAAGTCTTACTTATCCATAGTCGCCACAGTGCTGGTGCTGGGCCAGGCCTTACCTGCGCAAGCGGTCGAGCTGCCTGACTTCACCCAACTGGTGGAGCAGGCCTCGCCTGCCGTGGTGAACATCAGTACCACGCAGAAGCTGCCGGATCGCAAAGTCTCGAACCAGCAGATGCCCGACCTAGAAGGCTTGCCGCCCATGTTGCGCGAGTTCTTCGAGCGCGGGATGCCGCAACCTCGCTCTCCTCGTGGCGGCGGTGGTCAGCGCGAAGCCCAGTCCCTGGGCTCCGGCTTCATCATTTCGCCTGACGGCTACATCCTCACCAACAACCACGTGATTGCCGACGCCGACGAGATTCTCGTGCGCCTGGCCGACCGCAGTGAACTCAAGGCCAAGTTGATTGGTACCGATCCACGTTCCGACGTGGCTTTGCTCAAAATCGATGGCAAGGACTTGCCGGTGCTTAAACTGGGCAAGTCCCAAGATCTGAAGGCTGGTCAGTGGGTGGTCGCGATCGGTTCACCGTTCGGCTTTGACCACACCGTTACCCAAGGCATTGTCAGCGCCATCGGTCGCAGCCTGCCAAACGAAAACTACGTGCCGTTCATCCAGACCGACGTGCCGATCAACCCGGGCAACTCCGGTGGTCCGCTGTTCAACCTGGCCGGCGAAGTGGTGGGGATCAACTCGCAGATATACACCCGCTCCGGTGGCTTCATGGGCGTGTCCTTCGCGATCCCGATCGATGTGGCCATGGACGTCTCCAATCAGCTCAAAAGCGGCGGCAAGGTCAGCCGCGGCTGGTTGGGCGTGGTAATCCAGGAAGTGAACAAGGACCTGGCTGAGTCCTTCGGTCTCGACAAGCCGGCCGGTGCCCTGGTTGCGCAGATTCAGGACAATGGCCCTGCGGCCAAGGGCGGCCTGAAAGTCGGTGACGTAATTCTGAGCATGAACGGCCAGCCGATCATCATGTCGGCGGACTTGCCTCACTTGGTCGGCGCGCTCAAGGCCGGCGGCAAAGCCAAGCTGGAAGTGATTCGTGATGGCAAGCGCCAGAACGTCGAACTGACCGTTGGGGCAATTCCGGAAGAAGGCGCGACCCTGGACGCCCTGGGCAACGCCAAGCCAGGCGCCGAGCGCAGCAGTAACCGCCTGGGTATCGCCGTCGTTGAACTGACCGCCGAGCAGAAGAAAACCTTCGACCTGCAAAGCGGTGTCGTGATCAAGGAAGTGCAGGACGGCCCAGCCGCCTTGATCGGCCTGCAACCGGGTGACGTGATCACCCACTTGAACAACCAGGCAATCGATACCACCAAGGAATTCGCCGACATCGCCAAGGCGTTGCCGAAGAATCGCTCGGTGTCGATGCGCGTCCTGCGTCAAGGCCGTGCCAGCTTCATCACCTTCAAACTGGCCGAGTAATCCGCTAGACCTATAAAAAAGCCCCGCTGCCGGTTAACGGCAGCGGGGCTTTTTTGTGGGCGGCGGGTTCAGCTCATCATGCCTTTCACCAAGCGCTCCTGTTCGATCAGCTCACGCTGACGGGCGTCGATGCGTGAGGACAACGGGAAGTTATTGCCGGCGCGCCGCTTGGCAAAGTCCAACTGCTGGATGGCTTGCTGGAAATCCCCCACCAATGCGAAATATTCGGCGCGAGCCTGATGCAGGCCAATGATGTTGCCGGACAAGCCGCGAGTCTCGGCGACCTGATACCACACGTCCGGATCGTCCGGTCGCGACTTGAGCAGCCCATCCAGTGCCTTTTCTGCATCGGCGGTACGGTTCTGTTTAAGCAGCAGGTCTACCCGCACCTGGTTCAGCGGATAGTTGCTGGGGTACTGGGTGAGCATGCGGTCGGTACGTTGCTGCGCATCCGGCATGCGGTTGCTGGTGATGTCCAGTTCGATTTGGGCCAGGTTGTAGGTAATGTCGTTGGGCGCCTTGGCCAACAGCGGCGCCAGGCTTTCCCGCGCTTCCTTGAGTTGAGTACCCTTGATCTGAGCGATGGCCAGGCCATAACGCGCTACGTCATTTTTAGGGTTCTCATCCAGCTGCGCCTGGAAGCGCTTGGCGGCCAGACCTGGTGTGTCTTCGTACTTGAGCTGCACCCGTGCGCGAATCAGTTGATAGCGCAGGCTGTCTTCCTTGCCGCCAGGTTTGGCTTGTTCGGCGCGGTTGCGGGTGTCGGCGATACGCGATTCGGTTACCGGGTGAGTCAGCAGGAATTCCGGTGGCTTGGCGTCGAAGCGGTATTGGCGCATCAGCCGTTCGAACATCGTGGGCATGGAGCGCGGGTCGTAGCCGGCTTTCTCCAGGTTGAGGATGCCGATGCGGTCGGCCTCTTGCTCGTTCTGGCGAGAGAAGCGGCGCTGTTCCTGGATCGCGGCGGCTTGTGAGCCGGCAATCGCGGCGATACCGGCATCGCCGGCACCCGCAGCGGCGGCGATAATGCCGCCAAGCAGGGCGGCCATCATCGGCAGTTGCATGCGTGATTGCGCTTCCACGCCTCGGGCGAAGTGACGCTGGGACAAGTGCGCCAGTTCGTGGGCCAGTACCGACGCGTATTCACCTTCGGTCTGTGCATTGAGAAACAGGCCGCCGTTGACCCCGACGATCCCACCGGGAGCCGCAAAGGCGTTGAGCTGTGGGCTGTTGATCAGGATGAATTCCAGGCGCCGGTCATTGACCTGGCTGGTCTCCACCAGCTTGTACACGCTGGTTTCAACGTAATCCTTGAGTTGCGGATCATTGAGTTGCGAAACCTGGCCGCGCAGGTAGGCCAGCCAGGCGCGGCCCAATTGGTATTCCTGTTGCGGCGAGACTATGGCAGAGCTGGCGTCACCAAGTGACGGCAGGTCGTCAGCAAAGGCCGGGGAGGCCAGCAGGCAGGCCAGCGTCAGCAGGGTAGGGCGCAAAAAAGTCATGCACAAAGCCTTTCGACAAAGAGCTTACTGTAGCCGGACACTGAGCTTGGGACCAGATATTCTAAGCGGCCCGAATGTTTGCCTGGAGTAGCACCATGACCGACGTTGTAGCCTGTGACGCCGAACTCGACGCCAGCGGTCTTAACTGCCCTTTGCCGTTGCTCAAGGCCAAGCTGGAGCTCAATAAAATGGCCAGCGGTGCCGTGCTCAAGGTGACTGCCACCGACGCCGGCTCCCAGCGTGATTTTCGCACCTTTGCCAAGCTGGCCGGCCACACCCTGGAGCATGAAGACGCCGCCGAGGGTGTGTACCGTTATTGGTTGCGCAAGGCCTGACGGCCTTGTCGACGCAGAATCAGGCCTTATTCAGCGCCTGCGCTGCCGCCAACACGGCATCAACATGCCCCGGCACTTTCACTCCGCGCCATTCCTGACGCAGCACGCCTTGGCTGTCGATCAGGAATGTGCTGCGATCCACACCCAGGTATTCCTTGCCATACAGCTTCTTCAACTTGATCACATCAAACAGCTGGCAGACCGCTTCGTCCTTATCGCTGATCAGCTCGAAAGGAAATTCCTGTTTGCCCTTGAAGTTCTCGTGGGACTTCACGCTGTCACGCGACACGCCGAACACTTCGGTATTGGCGGCCTTGAATGCGGCGTACTGGTCACGAAAGCCTTGGCCTTCGGTAGTGCAGCCTGGGGTGCTGTCCTTCGGGTAAAAGTAGATCACCACTTGCTTGCCCTTGAGGGCCGCGAGGCTGAAGGTCTGGCCGCTGGTGGCCTGGGCCTCGAAATCGGCCACGGGTGTGTCGATGGCTACCGGCATAGAGAGGTACTTCCTTACATGGGGTTCTGTGGGCGCCATGGTTCGATCAAGGCGTCGAGGTTCAGGGCATCGGCGAAATCGAGGAACTGGTCGCGCAGCCAACTGATCTGTACGCCGGCCGGCAAGGTCACGGTAAAGGTGGCATTGAGCATGGTGCCGCCGGTTTGTGGCGCCTGGTAGGTGTCACAGGTCAGGTTTTCCAGCTCGACGTTATGGTCGATAAAGAACTGGCACAACTCGTTGACGATGTCCGAACGGTAGGCCGAGCTGACATAGGCCACGTAAGGCAAAGCCTGTGGGCGATTTTCCAGGGCGGCGCTGCGTACCACGTTGACGGTAAAGTCGTGCTTTTTGGCCAGGCCCGGCAGGCCGGTTTCAAGGCGTGCCAAGGCATCCCAGGAGCCAGAAATCTGCAGGACCAGCGCACTGCACTCGCCGTGGCGGGTCAGGCGGGAGGTCACGACGGCGCAGCGGTTCTCATGGCTGGCGCGGCACAGGACGTTGGTCAGCTCCATGGGGTTGGCGCCGAGGGCACTGATAACAAGGAATTGTTCGCGAACTGTGGGGGTGGACATGCAGCCTTCCTAAAGCGATGAGCGGTCGATACCGTGTGGGCTGTATCGATCAAAGGATCAAGGGTAGCGAAAAGCGTCGCCAAGGGCTAGGAGGTGGCGTTTTCATTGCGTGATCAGCCGGCTTCGGGCGGTGCTTTGGCCCGATGATGTCATTGCCCGACGTTTAGTTGCGCCAGAACGCATC
Source organism: Pseudomonas sp. NBRC 111138 (assembly GCF_001320835.1). NCBI lineage: Bacteria > Pseudomonadati > Pseudomonadota > Gammaproteobacteria > Pseudomonadales > Pseudomonadaceae > Pseudomonas > Pseudomonas sp. NBRC 111138. Next base: position 48,195 of record NZ_BCBO01000022.1, read on the forward strand.
CTCACGCGGTACTTCGCTTGTACAAGCATCTTGGCGCCAGTACCATTACGGCTCTCTTTTTCCGGCAGGAGCGGTTGCATGATTGCGGGCAGTATGGTGGCACTGGTCACACCCATGGATGCACAAGGTCGTCTCGACTGGGACAGCCTGGGCAAACTGGTGGACTTCCACCTGCAAGAGGGCACCAACGCCATTGTGGCGGTCGGCACCACAGGTGAATCGGCCACCCTCGATGTGGAAGAGCACATCCAGGTGATCGAGTTCGTGGTCAAGCGCGTTGCGGGCCGCATTGCCGTGATCGCCGGTACGGGCGCCAACTCGACGCGTGAAGCGATCGAGCTGACCAGGAACGCCAAGAAGGCTGGCGCCGACGCTTGCCTGCTGGTAACCCCGTACTACAACAAGCCGACCCAGGAAGGCTTGTACCAGCACTTCAAAGCCATCGCCGAAGCCGTGCAGATCCCGCAGATCCTCTACAACGTACCGGGTCGCACCGCGTGCGACATGAAGGCCGAGACCGTGATCCGCCTGTCCACCGTGCCGAACATCATCGGCATCAAGGAAGCCACTGGCGACCTGCAACGCGCCAAGGACATCCTGGCCGGCGTGAGCAGCGACTTCCTGGTGTATTCCGGTGACGACGCCACCGCTGTCGAGCTGATCCTGCTGGGTGGCAAGGGCAATATCTCCGTGACCGCCAACGTGGCCCCGCGCGCCATGAGCGATATGTGTGCCGCCGCCATCGCGGGCGATGCAGCCACCGCTCGCGCCATCCACGAAAAGCTGATGCCGCTCAACAAGACACTGTTTATCGAATCCAATCCTATTCCCGTGAAGTGGGCGCTGTTTGAGATGGGCCTGATGCCGGACGGTATCCGTCTGCCGCTCACCCCCCTCAGCGAAGCCTGTCACGAACCGCTGCGACAGGCCCTGCGCCAGTCCGGCGTCCTGGTTTAATTGAGGAAGCACTACGCATGAAGCGATTGGCCGGACTTTCCGCACTTGCCTTGATTATCTCCAGCACCAGTGGCTGCGGTTGGGTATGGGGCCCGGAAGGCTACTTCCGTGACCGCGGCAGCGATTACCTGGAAGCGCAAGCAACCAAACCGATGCAACTGCCGCCTGATGTCAATGTCGCCAAGCGCCTTGACCCATTGTTGCCGATTCCACGCAACGTCGCCGACGACACGGTCAAGGGTGAGTACGTAGTGCCACGCCCACAGCCGATCATGGCCGTGGCCGATGCCAGCGACTACAGCCTGCAGAAAAGCGGCGACAACCGCTGGATCGTGGCTCAGCGTCCGCCTGCCGAAGTCTGGCCGGTGGCGGTGCAGTTCTTCCAGGACAACGGTTTCCGCCTCGACCAGCAACGCCCGCAGACCGGTGAGTTCACCACCGCATGGCAGCAAGGTCGCGAGCTGTCCGCCAACATGGCCCAGCGCCTGCTGGCGGGCGGTGTAGCCGCCGACAGCGAAGCCCGTGTGCGTGTGCGCATCGAGCCCGGCGTGCAGCGCAATACCAGCGAAGTCTATGTCGTCAGCGCCGAGCGGCCTGCCGGCAGCACGGCTGACGTCGACTTCACGCCGCGCTCGGTTAACACCGGCGTCGACGCCGCGCTGGTCGACGAGATGCTGGCCAGCATGAGCCGTATCTCCGAGAAGGGCGGTTCCGTTTCCCTGCTCGCCGCCCGTGATTACGACACCCCTAGCCGCGTCAGCCTCACCGAAGACGGCAGCGGTAACGTCGTGCTGAACCTGGGTGAAGACCTCGACCGTGCCTGGGCCAGTGTTGGCCGTGCGTTGGAGCAGGGCCCTTGGCGCGTTGAAGACATCAACCGCAGCCTGGGCCTGTACTACATCAACGTGGCTGAAAAGGCCGAGAAGAAAGACGATGAGCCAGGTTTCTTCGGCAAATTGTTCGGCAGCGCGCCGACCAAGGAAGAGATCGAAACCCGTGCCGAGCGTTATCAGGTTCGTTTGAGCAAGGTGGGCGAAAGCGTGCAAGTCACCGTCGAGAAGAACATCAACACCGTCGCGCCAGCTGAAACAGCGCGCAAAGTGTTGGGCGTGATTCAAGACAACCTGGGCTGATCCGATGCGTTTTGCCGTTCTCGGCAGCGGTAGCCAAGGGAACGGTACGCTGGTCGCCCATGATGACACGTACGTGCTGGTCGATTGTGGTTTCTCCCTGCGGGAAACCGAGCGGCGCCTGTTGCGCCTGGGGGTTCACCCCACGCAACTGAGCGCGATTCTGGTAACCCACGAACATGCCGACCATGTGCATGGCGTGGGTTTGCTGTCTCGGCGCTACAATCTGCCGGTGTACTTGAGTCGCGGCACGTTGCGCGGGATGCGCAAACCCATTGAGCCGGCAGGTTTTCTGGCCGGTGGCGAGCAACTGCAAATCGGTGCCCTGAGCATCAATGTCGTCGCGGTTGCCCACGATGCCCAGGAGCCCACGCAATACGTATTCAGTGACGGCCAGCGGCGTTTCGGCGTGCTGACCGACCTGGGTTCCTATTGCGCCAGGGTGCTGGACGGATACCGGGACCTCGATGCCTTGATGATCGAGTCCAACCACTGCAGGGATCTACTGGCACGCGGTCACTACCCTTACTTTCTCAAGCAACGGGTGGGCGGCGAGCTGGGACATTTGAACAACCACCAGGCCGCATACCTGGTGTATGAGTTGGGCTGGCAAGACCTGCAACACCTGGTCCTGGCTCACCTCAGCAGCAAGAACAACCTGCCGACGCTTGCCCGGCAATGTTTTGTCGACACCCTCGGGTGCGACCCGGACTGGCTGCAACTGGCCGATCAAGATTCAGGGCTCGACTGGCGACACATCGCCTAGCCCACCTTACTCAAAGCGGAGCCCATCATGGAAAAACGTGAAGAACTCTACCGCGGCAAAGCCAAGTCGGTATACAAGACCGACGACGCCAACCGCCTGATCCTGCTGTTTCGCAACGACACCTCGGCGTTCGACGGCAAGCGCATCGAACAGCTGGATCGCAAAGGCATGGTGAACAACAAGTTCAACGCCTTCATCATGCAGAAACTCGAAGCGGCCGGTATCCCGACCCAATTCGACAAACTGCTGGGCGACAACGAGTGCCTGGTCAAGAAGCTCGACATGATCCCGGTGGAATGCGTCGTGCGTAACTACGCCGCCGGCAGCCTGGTCAAGCGTTTGGGCGTGGAAGAGGGCCTCAAGCTCAACCCTTACACCTTCGAACTGTTCCTGAAGGACGACGCCAAGGGCGACCCGTTCATCAACGAATCCCACGTCGTGGCGTTCGGCTGGGGCACCGCTGAGCAACTGGCGCGCATGAAGGAGTTGTCCCTCAAGGTCAACGACGTGCTGAGCAAGCTGTTCGACGACGCCGGCCTGTTGCTGGTGGACTTCAAGCTCGAATTCGGCGTGTTCCACGACGGCTCCATCGTCCTGGGCGACGAGTTCAGCCCGGATGGTTGCCGCCTGTGGGACAAGGACACCAAGAAGAAGATGGACAAAGACCGCTTCCGCCAAGGCCTCGGTGACGTGATCGAAGCCTACGAAGAAGTCGCCAAGCGCCTCGGCGTACCGCTGTAATCGACGCAAGCATCTGATAGCACGGAAAAAAATCGCTTCGGCGCTTTGCATCCATCAATCATGCTGTTATGATGCGCGCCGTTGGAGAGATGCCAGAGTGGCCGAATGGGACGGATTCGAAATCCGTTGTACCTTCACCGGTACCTAGGGTTCGAATCCCTATCTCTCCGCCATTATTGAACAAGACGAAGCCCCCGTAATCATTGCTGATTACGGGGGCTTTTTCGTTTTCGGCGCGCTCGTTAGGGCATTTTTAGGGCAGAAAACGCAGCTGTCATACCGCTAAGGGCCAGCATTTTGCGTCTACGAGGGGGTTCATCATATAGCGCGGCATCGGTGGCCATTTGTCACTATGCTGTCTCGGATCCCTCTTCTTCGAATGGGGAGGTTCCAGCGCAACTACTTTCGGGGATAAGGAAATGCAACCTTCAGTGATTGAACAGCTCACGGTGCAAATGCTTTGTGAGATCTACAAGAAGCTCGGGATCAATGACAGCTTTGATCCCGATCTCGTTAGCAGTGCTGTTGCATCGAATGACCTTTGGGTGCTCGATTGGGCTTACGATATTAGAGACGAGCACAGCCATAATCCGCACCATGTGACGGCAGTCGTTGATACCTTGGATATGTATTCGTTTCTCCAAGATAGTTACGAACGCCTTTCTCCTGCTGAACAGGCAATAGTCGAGGGTGAGGTACCTCGGGCGTCTTCCCAGATTCAATTCCGCGGCTATGACGGAAATAACGAACTTGACTACAGACGGGCCGTTCGTTACTTAGTGAATGATCTGGATCGTTTCGAGTCGATGAAAGATGTCGCCACTTTGAACTCTCATAGCCCTGTAGTCGAAATGTATGCGCGGATGTACGAGGTGTTTGAGCCGATAAGAACGGGGCTCATAAACCGCCTTATGGCGCCGCTTGAGATTGTTGCGGTATTACAGGCAGCAGTTCATCCAAGTAACCGCCGATAGCGAATAAGGATCTTGCCCACCTTTAAGTGGGCATGATGCTAATTTTCACGGAATCCAAGCATCTTTGACACTATGCCAGCCATGCTCTTGGTGTCCTTCGGTATCCATCTCCCGTAATGCTTTCGCACCATAGTTGTATCGGCGTGCCCCAGTTGCCTGGCCACCCATTCGACCGGGACGTAACTCGACAGCATCTGGCTGGCAAACGTGTGGCGGCATTGGTTAGCGCCTCGGTGGCGAACCTCTGCTTTTTTCAGATGTGCGGTGAACCAATTGCTCAATGTCTTTCCGTTCCAGAGTAAACCGCTGGTCGAACTGCGGAAAAGGAACCTGACTTTCATCCTCTTGGACGTGATGTTGTCTCGTTGGATAACGGTGATCTCTTCGGCTACAGCTTCCTTGGCTGTGGCAACTATCTCTCGCATCAGTTCGAGGGCTGGGTCTATGAGTTCGATAACTCGGACCCTGGAGCGCTCCTTGGGGACTTTGTATTCGCCGACGACCGATGCCCGGCGAACGTGTACTAGGCCGGCTTCAAGATCTACGTCTTCAACGGCGAGCCCGATCAGTTCGGAAAGGGACAGTCCTGCCCAGCAGTTAAACTCAATCATCCGGGTGTCAGCTCGTCGGTCGGGATCCGCTTTACCGATCAACTCGATTTCGGTGCGACTGAAGGGGTCGGCATGCTCTAGGTCGACGTCCGCCCCGACGTTACTAATCCTGTCGAGCGGGTTGGCCTTTAGGATGCCGTCGCCGAAGGCATCGGCCCAGACTCCACGGACGACGGTGAAAATGTCGTTCACTGTCTTCGGGGCCAGGCCTTGCTTAAGCAGTTGTGCTTGAAACAACTCGATGTCGCTCTTGCTAATGTCAACGATCCGACGCTTACCGAACTTCTTTTCAACGTGTACAGCCTTGCTCACGTAGTTGATGACGGTACTCGAAGCTTTGAGCGCACGCTGAACCTCCAGCCAGCGATCAATACCTTCCTTCACTGTGCGCTTGAGGGAAGGGCCTCCAGTCCCCGTGAACATGGCAGCCCTGGGCGAGTTGGGAAAGTGGGCCGCATAGTCGAAGCGGCCCTCTTTGATTTCCGCAAGAATGGTGCGGCGTTTGTTGTCGGCATAGGCGATCGCGGCTTTGTTTACTTTCGAGATCCCCTCCAAGGGTTCCCGGCACCGTTGGCCGTTAAAGATGAACCAAATGCGTAGTTGCTTGCCGTTCATCTCAACGCCTGTCGGCATCTTGCTGATCATGGTTTCCCTTCCATCCAGCGCTCAATGGCCGCGCGGTTGTAGACGATCACGTTCGCTGGGTCGTAGCGCCAGTGCTTGCCCTCAAGCCACAGACCTCGAGTGCGATATTTGCGAACTGCTTCGGTACTTAGGCCGAAGACTGGGTACAGCAGATCCTGGCGAAACCAGGCGCCTGGTGTGATGTGGAAGTCGAGCTTCTCTGCTGCGCTCATGCTGCCTCCGTCGCGCGGGACGCTGATGTGTGTTCCGGTAGTGACAATGGATCGTCACCCCCCCGGGCGATGCCTGCATTCAAATCAGCCTTTCTGCCTGCCAACATGCCGGCGATCTGGGCATCAAGGTCGAGTTCGATTTCCTGGGGTTTGCGTGCTTTCCCGATGGTGATGTTTGATAGGTATTCCGCTATTAACGCCTTGTCTTGGCTCTGCACTGCTATCAGTCCGAGCCCATCACTTATCGCGCGGGTTTCGTCATCGCCCTGTGGGACTAGTGCCAGAAGCTTTCCGTAGACCTCGGCAACCCATGCCAGGGCGAAATGATCACCTGCAGTTTCTGCGGAATACGAACTGCGGTACTTGCCTGATCGGACGCCGGCGGCGTATTGCTTGCGCGCTAATTTTAGCTTGGTGAGCAAGGCTTCATAGGCGTAGAGGGCGATGTGTTGAGAGGGTGTGACCCCGATGAAGGATGCCCGCTCCACGACTCGGTTTTTGGCCTTACACCACCCCTGAACGCGCAGTGAAGAGCAATTGAACGCTGCGGCGACGGACGCGCTGAGTTGTTGGTCCCAGGCTGGTCTGCGTTCGTTGCGAGAGAACTGCGACTCTACTTCGCCAACGTCGCTGAGCTTCACGTCCATTTCAGTCAGGCGGTATTCGCGCATCAGAGCCTGAGCTTGCCGCAAGGCGGTCGCAGCTTCATTCTCATTAGCGCTTTGCGATAGGGCCAGGCAGTGCTTTATTTTGCGGATCGCACGCTCAAGTTTCTTTTCATCAATGTGATCGCTGGTCATGCCGCGTGCCTCCGTCGATGGTTGCTCTGCATCAGGTCCATCAGTCGCGAGAAGAAAGCCGCTGACGCGTATTCCGCTGGCAGTGGGACGATGGCATCCGCCATTGGCTCTATGCCGCGCAGGCAATCCCACTCTCCAGGGTGCTCTGGCATTAAGTCGCGGCGCTCGGTCGCCAGTGCGACCATGTCGGCCTGTTTCACGCAGGTGGGCAGGTCAGGCTGGATGTCGAAGCGCTCGCAGACCGCAAGCCAGATCTGATGCTCAACGTAGTGATACTCAGGCAGCACAGCCTTGAGCGGGCGCGTCATGTCGCCGATGTAGGCTTCGGTCGCGTCGTGCAGCAGCGCCACCAGCTGGTACTCGACGGGTACCAGACTTGCAACGATCAGGCTGTGCTGCGCCACGCTGTAGTGCGCTCGGGTGTGCCCGTTGAATCGGCACAGACGCGACAGGGCGTGGGCGATATCCACCGGCTTGATCATGGCGGCGGTCGGGCGCAGCAGTTCGAACTGCTGGCCGCTTTGGGTGAGGATCCAAGTCATGCTGCATCCTCCGTCACTGATTGAGTTGGATAGCCTGAGACCCATATCTTCGCGGCGAAAGCGACGAGGTCTCGCTGCTGGTGGGTTACCTTGGCGACTAATGTTTCGGTCCCAGGGAATGCTTGCCATGTTTCCACTGCGAGACGCAGCGTCGCGCTGACGTTGGTCAGCAGCGCATGGTCTGCGAGAGTGCAGGGCGGTTCGGATCGAGCTTGCTCCGCATTTCGGAGTTCGATCTGGTGTTGGAGGTCTTGCCTCAAGCCCTCGACCTCTTGGCTGTGGAGTTCATTCAGGCCGTTCAGACCCTTCGAAAGCCCGCGGGCGTATGCTTTCTGAGTGGCCTTGATCAGGTAGAACGCAGTTGCGATCCAGCCGATTAACAAGCCAATAACGATGATGGTGGTTTCGGTTTGCATGTGCTGTATGCCTCGTTAGAGCCCGCCGCCGGACAGTTTTGGTGAGAGGACGGCGACGGGGTGTTGCAGGGAGTTAGTTAGAACGTGGCTTCATAGAGCGGCACGTCGGTGATGTCGCCTTCGATCTTGGCGCGCACGGCGTTGTAGGCTTCTTCGAGCACCTTGTCGGCTCGGACCAGTTCGTACCACATGACCAGGCGGCCTTCCTGAATGCGGTAGCGGAAGCGGGCGGGCACGCAGAAGGTGTCGCCGCCGAGGAACGGCTTGAGCGCAATGAAGAACTCTTCGGGGATACGCAGCTGACCAGCTTCGCCTGCGCGCCCGTCGATCTCTTCGTTGTAGGTCAGTTGCACCTGGCCGTTGTCGAGGCGGGTGCCCTGGCGGAACGTGATGTTCTTCTTCGCTTCTAGAGTGCGGCTGATTTCGAGCATATCCGCAGCGCTTGGGGTGTTCTCATGCTCGGGGTGGTGGGTGATGTCCTTCACGTTGTCTTCGATGAATTCGGCGAAGGTGGCCTGGTCCATCCGCTTGCGGTCCTTTTCCTTCCAGTTGCCCCATTCGACTGTGGTCGGGCAGCGGTACGTTGCGACATGATCGCGCCAGGCGGGTGCGGCCGGATCGTGGTAGTCGATGACTGCCGTGAAAGTGCGGCCTTCGGGGCCGTTGCAAAACACTGCCGTAGCCTGGGTGGAAAAGCGATTCACGTAGCTGATGAACGACTCGGCATCGAGCACGGTGAGCTTCTGCTTGATGCGTGAAGGTGCGGGCAGCAGGTGTTCCAGGCTTTCGATGCTCACCCCGTTCGGTACGAGTGCCAGCGGCGCAGGGATGCCCTCGACCGCGATGGGCTTGCCGAGGGATTGGGCGAGGGTGACCAGGTGCTGTAGGGCTTGTTGCATTGGATGTGCTCCAGTGTGTGACGATTTGGTGAGAGGTTGGTGGGGCGGTTGTTACTGGCTGACCTGGCGCAAAGCTCCAGGCCCGGGTTCATCCTCGACACTGCGCAGCGGGATTTCCTGCTGGCGTGGGTCGCGGCGGGTGATGTTGCCTTCGGGCGTGAGGAAGAACAGCGACGTTCCGCGCGCCAGTACAGGCTCTTTGGTCTTTACGTCGGCCTTCACTGTCATCTGGCCGCCGCCATCAGGCTTGTAGGTAAGCTTGATGGTCAGATCGCCGCCCTTGCCGGTCATGCGGATGGCGTCGATCAGGCTGTGCTGGGCCTCGGTGAGTTCGTCCAGCAGGCCACCGGCCTCGATGTCGCGCAGGGTGTCCATAAAGGGACGTGCTTTGGTGTTCATGTGCTGTGCCTCATTGGCTGTGTCACCCCTGGTCGGCAGGGGCTACCGTTTGAATCAGGCCGCTTGCTTCGTCGCTTGGGCGTCGAGATAGTTGGCCAGGTCGTGGAGGTAAACGACGGGCTTGGCACGGGCCGAGCAGTGCAGCCGCTTGACCACCAGCGCGATACGACCTGCCTTGATTTCGCTCAGCAGGTAGCGGTCGGTGCGTATGTGCGTGAAGTACTGTTCACGCACTGCGGTTAGCGTTGGGCACGGCGTGGCGAACTGGCGCCGGAGTTGTTCCAGGGTGGTGGTCACGCGGATTCCTCCCCATACCCCTCCTTTCGGGGCACCAGCTTGAGGCGGATAAGTTCGGCTAGACCTTCTTTGCTCTTGCCCTTGGCAGCGGCTAGGACGTTGCCCTTGGCATCCGCGACAACGGCGCCATATGGGTATTCCGGGCACTTGACCGGGGTTACGTAGGCGATTTGGCCCTCGGAGATCACGGCGTCAACGCACCGGAACACTTCGGCCAGCTCGACCGACACGCAAGGCAGCGCTTCCAGCAGCTCGACGGCTTCCGCCGAAGCGCCAATCAGAGTGGCGCGGCTGATCACTGTCGGGTGATTAAGGAACATAGGCACCAGTTTTAAGGCGCCTACAGCGGAGTTGATGGCGTTCGGCTTCATGCTGCGGCGTCCTTTTTGGTGATGGCGATGTCTAGCTTTTTTGCGATCCACTCAACGCCCGACTCTTTCACCATCACCACTGCGTAGTGGGTGTAGTTGCCAAGCGTTGGATTCCAGCGGCTGCGGGCGTCTGAAAAGAGGTGGCCACGGTCGCGATGCGCGCTGGCCAAGTCGCCGGATGAGTTGAGTACGCCGAGTTCCCGCAACCTGGTGCGGAAGGCGCGGGGCTTGAGTCCGAGCAAAGCTGCTGTTTGATCCAGGGTGCGGTTCATGACGGCGGCCTCAGGCAGAGATATGTTCGGACTGTTGCTGCAGGCGACGAATCGTCAGGAACACCTCGTCCAGCGAGCGTAGGAATGCCTCGACCGTGCCGTAGTTGGGCAGCGTCAAATCGGCGGGATTAGCCGCGATACCGGCCTCGCTGATATGTGGGTTCACCGTGAGGGCATTGGGCCGGATGATATGGATGACCGTCCCGCCCCTGCGGCGGATCAGTTCTGCTTCGTTTTCGAAGCGTACGTCGCTGACAACAAATCCGAGAACGGCCCCCAATGCATTACTCATATAGTCGAGGTTCTGCTCAGCGAGCTTCACCCACACATCCGGGTGCACAGTGTTGCGTGCCCACTCGGTGCCCATCGACTGCATAAGTTGGCGGGGCGAGCGGTCCAGCCAGCCGAGCGGCAGCTCTTTGCGGTCGCCTTCAAAGTCGGTCGGATCGAGGTTGAAGATCGCCATCAGGCCATCACGGAGCGGGTCGGCGAAGGCGTATTGCTCCAGTAGGTAAGTACGCGCCAAGTGTTCGGCGGCAGTGGTCTTGCCAGAGCGAGCGCGGCCGGTGAGGCCAATCAGGATCGGTCTCATGCTGCATCACCTCCCCATGGACTCCGGTCATCGGTAGCGATTGCTACCGGGGCGGGCGCCATGGTGGCGCGTCCCAGATTGACGATGACCAATAGGCCGGTGCTGCGCTGAATACGCTCTACCGCGCCCGGGCTGGTCGCCGCAGCCGGGTGGAGGTAGACAGGGCAGCGGGTGGTGCTGTGCTGTGTTGTTTGCATGGCTCGTACTCTTTGGTGAGAGGTTGATACGAGTGCAAAATTAGTATTACTGATTTAATAAGTCAACAGTAACACTTATAAAATGGCGCAAATAAAATTAGTAGGCGAAAAAAAAGACCTCTAAGGGCCTTTTCGATTTGCGGGAGCGTCAGAGCATTACGGAGTACCAGAACACTTTGCCAATCACGCGAATGTGCTGCTCCACGTAGTCGCCATCGTAACGCTCGTCAGGATGCTCATCAGTGTTATAGCTGCGAAGGCGTAGGCCGGAGCCTGGCAGGCGGTAGAGCAGTTTCACGCGCAGTTGGCCGTCATGGTCGATTGCATACATCTTGCCGTCCTGGATGGTCGTATTCGCGGTATCGACCCCGACTGTACTGCCATCCGGTAGCACGGGCTCCATGCTGTTCCCGGTTACAGGCACGCAGCCAGCAGCGGCCGGATCAATACTCTTTCGTTTCAGGGTTCGTTTGCCGAATCGCAGCTTGCGCCCGTTTGTTTCAAGCATCACCTCAGATCCCTTGCCGGCAGACAATTCCACTTCTTTAAAAAATGGCAGCTCGACCTCGTCTGGGCCGAGGGGCGTGTCGTCATCCCATACTTCAATCGGGTGCATTTCCCAGTCAGTGCTTGCTGATGTTTTTTGGTGTTCTTGCGAATTCCGCAGGCGGGGCATCTCCGCTATAGCAGCCAATCGCGGGCTTACTTCGTCGAGCGAAAAGCCCAAAACGCTCGCGAATTTTATGAGGGCGCTGATGTTGAGGGGGATGCGCCCATTCAAGTACTGGCTAACGACACTTTGTCCAGACCATTCGCAGAGATCGGCGATTTTGTCTTGGGTGAGGGTCGGGTCGTTCCGCTTGCGATCCTGAAAAATAGCTTTAAGGCGCATAGCCTCGGCTTTTCGGGTCTCGTCATCGGCGGCTAAAGGTATTGAGATAGTCATGTCACCCAATTTATAAGGAAGACTTATATTATCAAAACAGTGTTGCGACTTTTTCTCTTGCTGTTTAAAAGAAGTAACACTAATATCCATGCCGAAACGCCCATTCGAGGAAACGTGGATGGCTAATGAAATAGGTATTCCCTTGGAAGATTTCGCTGAGGGGAAGACTCAACCAGAGCTGGCTTTACTCATCGGGGTTTCGCAAAGCGCGGTGTCTCAAATGCTGAACTCGGCACGGGATATCCGAGTGCGAGTTGATGAGAAAGGGGCGTGTTTTGCGGTGGAGATTCGACCAATCGGATCGCGCCGCAAGCCCAGAGCTGCATAAAAAAGGGTGCCGGACTGGGGCCTCTCACCAAAGATCCCCCAGTCCGGCTACGACGACATACAGCACATGCACATCGGTCGTGGTCGTAGGATAGGGCGTGCCCCTTTCTATGGCTAGACCGTAAAAGGGGTATTTACGGTTATGAGTCGAACAGATAAATCGCCGGCCGCTGGGCCGGTTCTTTCGCTCCGCAAAGCGATCTATCGCGCGGCACATGATTACCGGGGCGGCGTGACTGCCTTGGCACTTGATATGGTGCTCGATTACGACAGCCTGCAGAAGAAGGTCAAGCACGACGAAGAGCGTCGCTGGCTGGACCCTGATGAGCTGGAAGAGGTGATCAGGTTGACCGGCGATCCTTGCCTGCTGGATGCCTTGGTCAGGCCAGCGGGTGCCGTTTGGTACAAGCCAATTCCGGTACCGGCAACTGCGGATGCGTTGAAGGCCGTCGGCAAGATGCTCGAGGAGTCGGGCCAGTTCGTGGCCTGTATGCACGACGGTGCTGCAGACAATATCTGGGAGCCCCACGAAGTACTACGACTGGAGCAGCGCGGCATGGATGTTATTCGTGAGGTGCTTGGCATCATGGCAGGTGCCCGCAAGGCGATGGAGGGCGCTGACAATGTCTGATGATGTCGATATCGCCAACGAGGCCGCCGAACAGTTTCGCCTGCGTGCACTCGCAAATCGCCCACGCCCGACATGCTCCGTCAGCGCGCAATTCTGCGAGGATTGCGACGAACCTATCCCGTTACTTCGTCAACAGGCCGTGCTGGGTTGTGCTACCTGCGCCAGTTGCCAGGGGTTGCGGGAGCGGCGGCGATGAGTGAGCAATCCACCAGCACCGCGATATCGTCCTGGGCTCGCCGCTACATCGAAACCTTCAATCTCGCCCTGGTCCCAATTGACCCGGGCGAAAAGGGTCCGAAGGGCAAGGGTTGGAACAAGCCGGGCGGCTACATAACCGACCCGGTCGCCGCCGAAGCATTTTGGCAACGCAATCCCAATCACAACCTGGGCGTAGTGCTCGGGCCAAGCCGTGTTTGCTCGTTGGACGTTGACGATGTGCAGTGGACGCGGTTTGTATTGTTTGATCAGATGGGCCTTGATCTGGATGCCATGGCAGTGGTCTATCCGACCATCGTTGGCAACCCGCTGCGGTTCCGTGTGCTGTTCAAGATGCCCGACGACATTGAGCTGACGCGCCACTCGCTTTCGTGGCCCAATGAAAAAGACCCCGATGGCTCGATTCACAAGGCGTTGATGGCTCGGGCCAAGGCGGCGAAAGAGCTGGGTGATGCTGTTGATGAGGCCGCAGCGCAAACCGAGGCCGAGGAATACAAGCGCTTCACGGTGTTTGAATTGCGAGCAGGCCTGGTGCAGGACGTTTTCCCGCCATCGATCCATCCAGGCACTGGAAAGCCCTACGCCTGGCGCACGCCGCCGAACGCAGCGGAAGGCCTGCCGGTTCTCACCAATGAGCTGCTGAACATTTGGCAGAATTGGGACGTCTTCAAGCGCAACGCCGAGGCCGCGTGCCCATGGGCGCCAAAGCCCAAGAAGCCTGCCGCGAAGCCCGTCAAGCGTGCGGCGCCAGCTGGTGACAAGCCGTCGGTGATCGACGAGTTCAATCGTTGCCACGATGTTGAGGAACTGTTGCGCGCCCACGGCTACATCAAGCGGGGTAACAAGTGGTTGTATCCCCAGAGCAGCACCGGGCTACCAGGTGTGACGGTCACCGAAGGCAAGGTCTACTCCCATCACGGCGCCGATCCGTTGGCCAACGGTCACCAGAATGATGCTTTTGAAGTCTTCTGCCTGCTGGATCACGATGGCGATCAGTCGAAAGCCGTGAAGGATGCCGCCCGTATGCTGGGCATGCAGCATTCCTCACGCCCGAACCCTCAGGAACTTCCCCCGACCCCATCGGCGGATGCCAGCGAGCAGGACTCCAGCGCCCCAGTTAGTGAGGCCGCTCCTACTGCTGACGGGGGGGCGGGGGAGGCGTTGACCTATGAGCAGGTGCTGCGCAGGTACGTGCTAGTCGAGGGCACCACGCAAGTGTGGGATCTCGACAAGGCACGGACGATGAAGAAAACCGCGTTTGAGGCCCGTGTCGGGAAGCCCCTGGCGAAACAGTGGATGGATGACACCCAGAAAAAGCTGATCTCGGACGATAAGGTCAAAGAGATCGAGCAGGCCCGCAAGATGGCGGGCAAGAAGGGTGGGGCGCTGAACCTTGAGCCGATTGAGCGCTATGTCTATATCGACGGTACCAAGGATGTTTGGGACCGAGAGAAGAAGCGCCGTGTGCCGGAGGGCGCCGTCAAGATGGCCCTCGGCGATATGTATGGCATGTGGTTGAACAGCCCGGATCGCCGCGTGGTTGACGTGGAGAACATCGTCTTCGACCCGACGATGACCAAAGACCCGAACGTCTATATCAACACCTTCGACGGACTGCCCATGGAACCGAACCGCGATGACGCGGCGTGCGAGAACCTACGCTGGTTGATCTCTTTCCTGTGCAACCACGACAAGTCGTCGAGCGATTGGTTGGTACGGTGGTTGGCGTACCCGTTGCAGCACCTGGGCGCGAAAATGGACACCGCAGTGTTAGCTCACTCGACCATGGAGGGCTCGGGGAAAAGTCTGCTGTTCGCTGACGCATTCGGGCTGCTATACGGGCAATACGCGGCTACGGTCGGGCAGACACAGCTGGAAAGCAACTTCAACGCCTGGCAAAGCCGCAAGTTGTGGGCCGTGTTCGAAGAGGTGGTGAGCCGTGATCAGCGTTACAACCAGGTGGGCAAGATCAAGCACCTGGTGACCGGCAAGACGGTGCGTATGGAGTCGAAGTTCATCAACGGTTGGGAGGAAGCCAACCACATGAACGCCGCGTTCCTCAGCAACGAGATTATGCCCTGGCCGATCTCGCCCAGTGATCGGAGAATGTTGGTACTGTGGCCGATGGAGACGCTACCGGTGGAGCGCCAAAAGGCCGTGGGCAGGGAACTGGAGAATGGTGGTGTCGCGGCGCTGTATGCGTGGTTGTTGTCTGTTGACCTGGGCGGCTTTGACCAGCGCACCAGGCCGCCCAGTACTGATGCGCGGGAGCGGTTGGTGGCACTGAGTCGGGCCAGTTGGCAAACTTTTCTGTTCCTCTGGCAATACGGCGAGCTGGGGCGCGATATGTGGGGAGCCTGTTTGTCGAGCGATCTGTACGCGATGTTCCTGGAGTGGTGCCACCGAAACAAAGAGCATGTGATGAGCCAGACGAAGTTCTCTTTGTTCATTAGCTCTGAGGTGGACAAGACCCGCGCCATCCCCTGGACCGACGGCAGCAATCGCAAGTTCGGGGCGTTCTTTTTCCCTCGGGGTGAAGGCGCTTCCCAGCCCCCATCAGTCAGTTCGGCCGATCTGGGCAAGGCGGTGGTTGCCTGGCGGGCGGCGGCGCGCCTGGCGGGCTGGAACGTCGACAACTGGGACCATATCAAGGCGGCTGCAGCATGAGTCCGACTAAATGTGTGTTGGGTGTGTTGGGTGTGTGTTGGGTTGGTTTTCGATACCCCACACAATATCGAGCCTTCTATTTCGAGGCTTTGCGCCTGCTGTGTTGGGTGTGTTGGGTTTGTCGTCGCGCACGCGCATGGGCGACGTTATTTGAATCCCTGGAAGCTAGATTTTTTTCTTATGCGAGAACCGTTAAACCCAACACACCCAACACACTCAACACATTTGATTTAAAGCTATTGAATTTAAAGGGTTTTAGTTGTGTTGGGTTTGTGTTGGGTATGGCGTTTTTTGTGTCGGGTGTGATTTTGGATGGGGGAGCAGGGCGATGATCGAGGAAGTCGAAGAACTCATGCAGCATTGGGGTAACCAGTTCAACCAGGTTGGTGATGGTGGTGGGTTGGGTAGCCCGATGGCGACGATTATGGAGTGGGGCGGCTCTGCCCCTCGCAGCACACCGGGATCTCGAGATCTTATGATGGCCTCCGGCGGTGGTATGGATCACGCTGCAATGGAAGTCGCCGCAGCCCTTGCGCAGTTGGAGCGGCAGTCTGATAAAGGTGCGTTGCTGGCGAAGCTCGCACGGAATCGGTATCTGCCGAGGCCTGCGTGGTCGGTTCGATCTCAGTTGCCATTTCTCGGCCTGGGTGATGACGCCGACCGCACCTATCGGAATTGGGTCCATACGTTGCATCAACAGGTGCTGGTGATCCTGACCGTGCGCAGCGCGCCAGGTCGCGCGCGGAACATGCGCGTAAAGTCACCAGCGACCAATCTAACGCGGGCGTCCAGCGTGCCGCGCGTCAGAACTTTCTGACTGCCGTTCGTCTGGAGGAATTGCCTCAAAGCTGCGTCAAAGTGCGTCAAAAGTGCGCCGAGAGGATCAACCGAAAAACACCCCTTTTCGGTTTTTCCGGAGAGGGGTAAAAAGTCCCCACGATATGGAATTTGCGCCTCGGCGCTGACCTCGCACGTGCTGTGCAGCTTCACCCGGCTTCCCTAGGCCGGTCACCTGACCCCGCTTCGGCGGGGTTTTTAATTTCTGCCCAATGGGTGTCTGCAATGGAGTATCAGCATGGGCGAGCCAGCAAGCACGGCTGCAACAGTTGTCGTGGCCGGTGGAGCCGGTGCTGCTGTAACGGGGTTGCTCACTGGCATTGATGGGCTTGCCGTGATCGGCGCTCTCGCTGGTGCCCTGGTGTTCTTTACCACCACCGAGGAGTTGCCAGTGTGGAAGCGGGTTGTCTTCCTGCTGGTCTCCTTTGTGATGGGTTACCTGTTTGCCCCGGGTATGGCTGAGTTAGAACTGTGGGGCATTCGCCCGTTCAAGTACTCCGGCCCGGCGGCGTTCGGTGCCTCGGTGCTGGTGGTGACGGTTGCGCTCGCCATTATCAAACGTCGTGGTCTCGATGCTGAACAGCAGGGGAGGCAGGATGGATAGTCACCTGATGCAGGAAGTGCTCACCCAGATCACGTTCTGGTTGTGTGTAGCGCTCTTCGTTCGCCTGTTTACCTTCCGCCGCCGTGGTGCGCGGTTCCGCCGTGATATGAGTTGCCTTGCCTGGTTGGTGATGGTGGCGTCCGGTGCGGTGATCGTCTACATCGGCAAGGGCCAGTTGATTATGCCGCGCAACTCTTGGCCGCTGGTGCTGCTGCTGGCGGTGTTCGTCGGGTCGGTGTGCCAGAGTTCGGGCAACCTGGCCAGGGTGTGGAAAGTTGGTTGATGTCTTGGGTCCAGGTGAATGAGTTTTCAGCTGATGCACAGGGGCTTTCCCCTTCAGACTTCAGAAAGTGGATCTGTAGCGTCATGCATCAAAATGGTGCGCCCAAAAGTTGCCGGGGACCCTGGCGGCATTTGAGGGGTACGGGGCATGAAACCCGCGGGAAAGCGTTAGCGGGTGGGCTGCCAGCTTACTGAAATTCAATCCATTGAAATTGAAAGGTTTCCATTGAAAAGCCGTTGAAAAGGAGGGCTTATGACGGATTCACTCTTCCTGTCTAAAAGCGCTTTCGCGGCTCGCATCGGCAGGACGCCGAGCTACATCACTTGGCTCAAAGGCAACAACCGCCTGGTGCTGTCGCCTGACGGCAAGATGGTGGACGTGCTGGCAACCGAAGCGCTGATCCTCGAAACCGCCGACCCCAGCAAGGCCGCCGTCGCTGCTCGACACCAGCAGGACCGGATCCAGCGTGACGTTTACAGTCAACTGTCCCCCCAGGTCGAGCCGACTAACACGGCTGCGCCGCAGCAGCCTATTGCTGTCGGCGCCAGAGGCCACGACTTCCAGAAAGCTCGCGCCATGCGCGAATACAACTTGGCACAGCTGGCCGAGATCGAGCTGCACAAGGCGCAGGGCTCCCTGGTCGCCAGGGATGCCGTCGAGCTGGGCGCCTACAACGCCGGGCGCCATCTGCGGGATCAGTTGTTCGGCCTACTGCCCCAGCTGTCCCACAAGTTGGCAGTGATGACCGACCCTTGGGACATCGAAAAACACCTGACGGCGACACTCCGTAAATCACTGGAAGAGGCTGAGCGCATGTCCTCCTCCGACCTCGAACGAGCAATGACGACGAGCTGACTTATGACCACGGAATTTCCTGACGGTGACCGTGCGTACCGTGAGGCGTATTTCCGTGGTTTGCGTCCTGATCCAGATCTCTGGATCGACGAGTGGGCCGACGAGTACATGCGCATCCCGCGAGACACGGGCGCGCCTGAGCCCGGCCAGTACCGCACCGAGCGCACGCCGTACGCTCGCGAGCCCATGCGCTGCCTGTCGCCGGCTCACCCGTGCCGGCGAGTGATCACGATGGTGGCCTCGCAGCTGATGAAAACGCAGATCGCCTTGAACTGGATGGGCGGCCTGATTCACATGGCGCCGTCTAACATCCTGGCGCTGCTGCCTAGCCTTAGCCTGTCCAAGCGAGTGTCCGGACGGATAAGCAAGACGATCAAGGCAACCCCGGAGCTGGCAAAGCGGGTAGCGGCCAGCCGCTCGCGGGATGCCCGCAATACCATGGACACCAAGGAGTTCGAGGGCGGGGCCTTGTACGTCACGACGGCGGGCTCTGCGGCCAACCTGTCCGAACTGTCGGCGCGCTACATCTACGGCGACGAGGTTGACCGCTGGGAAAACGACGTCGGCCAGGAAGGTGACCCCATCGTGCTGGCGGAAACGCGTGCTACCAACTTTGGCCGCAACGCCAAGATCTACTTCTCCAGCTCGCCGACGATCAAGGGCGCCTCGCGGATCTCGGACTTGTTCGAGTCCAGCGACCAGCGTTACTACTACGTGCCATGCCCCACCTGTGGGCATATGCAGGTGCTGGAGTGGGAGCGGTTGCTCTACAGCAAGGACTACAGCACGGTTCACTACCAGTGCGCCGCGCCTGAATGTGATGTGCTGATCGAGGAGCATCACAAGACCGACATGCTCGCTCGTGGTGAGTGGCGTGCCCACGGCAGCGGCGATGGCAAGACGGTGGGGTTCCACCTGAACGCGCTCTATTCGCCGATTGGTTGGAAGGACTGGCCGTCGCTTGCCGAGGAGTTCGAAGACGCCAAGAAGGCCCAGGCCAAGGGTGACATGGGCTTGATGCAGGTGTTCTACAACACCCGTCTCGCCAAGGTATGGGACAGCGCGCAAGAGCAGACTAAGGCTGAGGTGTTGGTCGCTCGCGCACGGCTGGAGACCTACACCCTCGGCAGCATGCCGGTGGGCGTGCTGATGCTGACCGGCGCCGTCGACGTTCAGGCCAACCGCCTGGAACTGATGGTAATGGGCTTCGGCGTCGGCATGGAACGTTGGGTGGTCGACCACCAGGTAATCTGGGGCGACCCTGCCGATGAGCGCACCTGGGCGGTGTTGGACGAAAAGCTCAAGGTTCGATACCGGCATCCATGCGGTGTCGGCTTGGCGATCCTAGCGACGGGCGTCGACTCCGGCGGTCACCACACCGACGAGGTGTACCAGTTCTGCCGTGTGCGGCGCTGGCGCAACATCTTCGCCATTAAGGGCGCGAGCAAGCCCGGCAAGCCGGTGATTGCTCAACGACCGTCTATGGTCGACGTGACCTGGAAGGGCCAGACCGAGCGCGGTGGCGCCGAGCTGTGGTTCGTCGGTACCGACACCGCGAAGGACTGGATCTACAACCGCTACGCCTTCGAGGACGGCCCCGGTTCGTTGCACTTTGCCAACGACCTGCCGGATGATTTTTTCGCCCAGTGCGTTGCCGAGCGCAAGGTCGCCCGATACGTCAAAGGCTACAAGCGTATCGAGTGGGTCAAGGGCAAGGCTGAGCGCAACGAGGCGCTCGACCTGATGGTGTATTGCCTGGCGATGGCGCATTACCTCGGCATCAACCGGTACCAGGAACACGACTGGGAGCGGGTGCGACAGGCGCTGGCTCAGTCCGGTTTGTTCGACGATGTGTTGGGCGTCAAGCCCGTGCAGGGCGAGCGCGTCGACGCTGACGAAACACCGGCACCGGCACCAGTTGCGGCGCGTCAGTCGCTACCCGCACCTCCACCTGCTGCACCTGTCGCCCAACCGCGACCCGCTGCACCCCCACAACGCCGCAGCTCCACCAGCGGTTACCTGAAGAGACGCTGATATGTCGTTTACCCCGAAGCACCTCGAAGCCATCGAGCGCGCCATTGCACGCGGTGAAAAGACCGTGCGCTACAGCGACCGCACGGTGGAGTACCGCTCCATCGACGAACTGCTCAAGGCTCGTGACGAGATCCGCACTTCGCTGAGTCAAGCCGCCGGGCCGCGCTCTCGCGTGATCCGGCTTACCCACGGAGGCAAGGGAATCTAATGGCCCGACATTATCCGACGCTGACCCGTAACGGATTCTTGCTGCCGTCGAACATCAAGGCCAGTTACGAAGGCGCCGGTGAGGGCCGACGTTCGGCCAGTTGGGAAGCCACCGACAACGGGATCAACAGCATCAACACCCCGGCCCTGCGCAATCTGCGGGCACGTTCGCGGGCGGCGGTGCGCAATGATCCGTACGCGTTCAACGTCATCGACAAGCGTGTTAGCAACCTGATCGGCACCGGCATCACGCCCAGGCCGACTACTGAAGATGCAGAGTTGCGCAAACTCCAGCAGCAGCTGTGGGATGACTGGGTCGATGAAGCGGATGCCGATCAACTGACCGACTTCTACGGTATGCAGGCCCTGGTAGCGCGCACGGTGGAAACGGCGGGCGAGTGCTTTGTGCGGTTACGGCCGCGCAGCCTGAGCGAGGGTTTGGCGGTGCCACTGCAGCTGCAGGCGCTGGCGCCTGAATTCGTCCCGCACGACAAGTTCGAGACGGCCAAAAACGGCAATGTGATTCGCGCCGGGATCGAGTTCAACCCAGCCGGCAAGCGTGTGGCGTACTGGATGTACTTGTCGCACCCACGCGATTCATCGTCGCTGAACACCGGTTACAACCAATTGGTGCGTGTGCCGGCGGCGCAGGTGTTGCACATCTTTGAACCGATGGAGCCTGGGCAGTTGCGTGGCGTGCCGCGTCTGGCGCCAGTGTTGAAGCGCCTGCGCAGTCTCGACAACTACGACGACGCGGTGCTGTTCCGGCAGGAGGTGGCGAACCTGTTCGCGGGCTTCATCAAGCGCCCGGCACCGGAGGCAACGCAGCAGCCTCGCGATCCCGTTACGGGCATGCCATTGAACGTTGACCGCGACGGTTTTACACCGATGGTGGCCCTGGAGCCCGGCACGATGCAGGAGCTGGGGCCAGGTGAAGAGGTGGAGTTCTCCAAGCCACCGGACGCGGGCAACAACTATCCGGACTTCATGCGGCAGCAACTGATGGCTGCAGCGGCGGGTTCTGGTACGCCTTACGAGATCCTCACTGGCGACATGCGCGAGGTCAACGACCGGGCGCTGCGGGTGGTGCTCAACGAGTTCCGGCGGCGCCTGGAGCAACTGCAATTCGGCGTGTATGTGCATCAGCTGTGTCGACCGGTACGTGCGGCCTGGATGGACATGGCGGTGCTGTCCGGCGCCCTGGTGCTGGATGACTACGTGCAACGTCGCCGTGAATATCTGCGCACGCGTTGGGTGCCACAAGGCTGGGCCTATATCCAGCCGGTGCAGGACGTACAGGCGCGGCGGATGGAAGTGCAGGCGGGCTTTGGTTCTCGCAGCGAGATGTGTCTGCGCAACGGCTACGACGCCGAAACCATCGACGCTGAAAACGCCGCCGACCTCGCCAGGTCCACGGACCTCGGCCTCAACTACACCACGCTTGATGCCATCGAGCCGATTGATGACAAGGAACAACCATGAGTAAAAAAGCCAAGCCCCGCGTTTACGACAAGGCGGGCAAGCAGGTAAAGGTCGCCGATAAAAGCTGGTACACCCTCCAGGCCAGTGGCGAAGCCGAGCAACGCAACATCGAAATCTTCGTGTATGGCGAGATCGGCGCCTGGGGCGTCACCGCCAATCAGTTCGTGCAGGATCTGCGCGCCATGGATGACGGCGCGTCCCCCGTGATTGTCGCGTTCAATAGCATCGGCGGTGATCTGTTCGACGGCCTGGCGATTCACAACGCGCTGTCGCGATTGGGCGAGCGCTGCACCGGTCGCATTGATGCTCTGGCGGCCAGCGCGGCCAGTGTCGCGGTTTGTGGCGCTCACCGAGTAGTGATCGCGGCCAACGCCATGTTGATGATTCACAACCCTTACACCTTTACCGGTGGTGATGCCGAAGACTTCCGCCGCGTCGCTGACGTGCTGGACCAGACCCTGGAGGCGATTATCGCGGCCTACAAAGCCAAGGCGCCGGACATTGACGAAGCCGAGCTGCGGCGCATGGTCAACGCTGAAACCTGGCTCACGGCCAACGAGGCGGTGGCGCTGGGCCTGGCCGATGAAGTCGGCGACGGCCTCAAAGTCAGCGCTTGTCTCGGCCAGGGCAGCGTGTTGCAGCGTTTCCAGCATGCCCCTCCTGAGCTGCTCGCCCAACTGGACGAAGAGCCGGAGGTCGATCCGCCGGAACCAGATCCAGCCCCCGTGTTGGACGCGTCCAAGCTGGCGCTGATGGTCACACAGGGTTGTGCAGCAGCGGGGATCAGCAACCTGGTGGAACCGCTGCTCGCCGCAACCAAGCTCGAAAGCGAAGCGGTGATCCAGGCTGCACTGACCAATGCGAAAACGTTGCACGGTCTCTGTGTAGCAGCACGGCTGCCAGAGTTGACCGGTGAATTCATCACGGCCGGCCTCGACGAAGCCGCAGTCCGTGCACGGCTGTTCGACAAGCTTGTAGGCAGCGGCGGCGGTTTTGAAATTAACAACAGCCTGCCGCTGGACGATGATCCAGCCTCAACGGTCAAGGCCAAGCAGGTCGACACTCACTCAATCTGGGCCACCCGTCAGGCGGCGCAGAACGGTAACTCGAAAGGAGCAAGAGCATGAAAATTGAATCGATGCACGCAGGCGAGTTCCTGCTGTCTGAGGGCGCCGGCAATATTTCCCGCGAAGCGATCAATGTAGCCGCCGGTGCCGCTCTGGAACCGGGTCAGATCCTGGGGCTGGTCACCCTCACCAGCGAGTTTGCCCCGTATCAGCCGACCGCCGAGGACGGCACCGAAAATGCCATCGCGATCCTCTACGGGCCACTGGGCGAATCGGATGTAGTCCGGCGCGGTCGTGCCATCGTGCGCATGGCCGAGGTGAGCGAAGCCCATTTGACTGGCCTCGACCCCGCCGCCGAAAAGGCCCTGGCTACCCATTTCGTGATCGTCCGCTAAGACGCTCACCCTTTTTATCCATCCCGCTGCGTGCGGGATTTTTCGTTTCTGGAGAGTACCCCATGGCCGATATCGCCATTTTTGAAGACGATGCGTTCAGCGTTTCCTCGTTGACCGCTGCAATCAATGACCAGGAATACCTGCCGGGCCGCATCAGCAGCCTCGGCCTGTTCCGCGAAGAAGGCATCAGCACCCTGACCGTGCAGATCGAGAAGGACGGTGACACCCTGGCCTTGGTACCGGCGGGTGAACGCGGTACTTCGGGCCTGGTGGTCGGCGGGACCAAGCGTCAGATGATTCCCTTCAACACTGTGCACTTGCCTGAACGCTTCACCATCAAGGCCGATGAGATCCAGGGCATCCGAGCTTTTGGCTCGCGCACTGAGCTGCAGTCCGTGCAGGACGTCGTCAACAAGCGCTTGGCGAAGGCCCGCCGCCAGTTGGATGCCACTCACGAATTCCAGCGCATGGGCGCCCTGAATGGGCAAATTCTGGACGCTGACGGCAAGACTTCGCTGCTGGACATCTACAAGACGTTCGGCGTGGTTCGCAAGAAGCTGCCGATGGGCTTGGGCAACCCGGACACTGAGCTGCGTGTCCGTGCCGGTGAAGCGCTCGATATGCAAGAGGAAGCCCTGGGCAGCATCACCAGCACCGGCTCCCGAGCCTTCTGCGGCAAGAACTTCTGGAACAAGCTGATCGTTCACAAGTCGGTGAAAGAGACCTACCTCAACACCATGCAGGCCGCTTCCCTGCGTGGCGATGCCCGTGAAAGCTTCGAGTTTGGCGGGATCGTCTGGGAGCGCTATCGCGGCAAGGTGGCGGGTGTTTCGTTCGTCCACGACGACAAGGCCCTGCTGATCCCTGAAGGCGTTCCGGATCTGTACATCTCGTCCTTCGCACCTGCCGACTACATGGAAACGGTCAACACCCAGGGCATCCCGTACTACAGCAAGATCGAACCGCTGCCGTTCAACAAGGGCGTGGCCGGTGAAGCTCAGTCCAACCCGTTGCACCTGTGCACGCGGCCGCTGGCGCAAATCCTGCTGGAACTCTGACCGTGAGCTTTCGCGACCTGGTCGCCGAAGTCGACGCGGTGGTGTTCGAAACACTGGGCGATACCGCACGGATCGAGGGTCGCGAACAACCAGTGCTCGGCATGTTCGCTGCACCCTGGTTACAGCCGAAGCTCGGCAAGCTGAACACTGGCTTGCGCGAGCCTCGGTTTGAGATCCGCGTCTCTGATTCGGAGGGTCTTGTACGAGGGCTGTTGGTCAGCGTCGACTTGCCTGCTTTGGATGGCGGCGGCGATTACGACCTGCTGCAGTTGGAGCCGAGCGGTGACGGTCTTGTGGCCCTGATCTTGAGGTTACGCCCATGAGTGTCGGTAGCTACTACAAGCCCTCCGCTGGCGGCGGGATGATCTCTATCCAGTCCTCGGCCGCAGATCTCCAGGCGTTTCAGGACTTCGCCAAGTTGGTGCCCAAGGCAGCAGCTACGGCGCAACGTCGAGCGATCAACAAGACTCTGGGGTGGTTGCGCACGCACATCGCGCGGGCAGTCAGTCGCCAGGAGCGCATTGCTGTTGCGGCGGTGCGTCAGCGGTTGCGCAGTTATCCGGTGTCCGGCGGAGCTGCGAGCGGCAAGCTGTGGTTTGGTTTGAACGCCATTGAGTCCAGTCGAATCGGACGAGCGCGGCAGACCGGCAGCGGTGTTTCAGTTGCCGGGCGGCGGTACCAGGGCGCGTTCCTGAAAAAGGTCTACGGCAACAAAGCAGACATCTGGATTCGTACTGCGAGCAAGCATTTCAACGCAGACGATTATCCCGACAGCACGGTGTCACCCGGTCGAGGGCCAAGTTCAGGGTGGGTTGCGGAAAACGGCAGCCGCTTCCCGCTGGCTAAGGCCAAAGTGTCTCTGGAGCAGGCCCGTCCGCACTTTGAAAGCTGGGTACAAAAGGCCGATGAACGCTTACTGGAGATCCTAAAACAGGAACTTAACTTTGAGCTGCAGAAGTACCTCAAGAGGATCGGGTAATGGCTGACGAACCTTTCAGCTTGGATCAGCTATACCAAGCGGTCGAGCAACACCTAGTGCTGCATCTGCAAGGCGTTCAGACAGTAAGGGCCTGGCCGAACATCCAGGACCGCATTGCCCTGCCGGCGGTGTTTTTGGAGCTGGCCGAGATTGAACCAGGTACCGACATCGGCACGGGTGAAACCACGTTGGTGTGTAAGTTCGAGGCGCGGATTATTGTTGACCCGATCCATCCCCAACATCAGCAACAGGCGGTGCAGTTGGTCACTCAGCTTGCTGTTTTACTGAGGGCTCAGACCTGGGGGCTTGAAGTCGAGCCGGCAGAGTTCGTTCAGGCACTACAGGATTGGACCCAGCCAGCGTTGGATGGTTATACCGTCTGGCTGGTGGAATGGGCGCAGCAGGTGTACCTCGGCCCTGAAGAGTGGCTTTGGCCCGATCAGCCTCCCGGCATGCTGTTGTTTGGTTTCAATAACGATGTCAAAGAGGACTTTGTTTCTGCGGAGGATTTGTGAGCAGCTACGTTGCTGCCCAGCACGACCGCATGCTTGCCGGGGTGGTCAAAGATTGCTTTGTGGTTGCGGTCGATCTGGCTGCCTCCCCGCCGGTTTGTCGGGTTTCGGATGGCGAATGGACTAGTGCCTGGGTACGTTGGCACAGTATCGCTGCCGGCAAGGCCAGGCACTGGCGGGCGCCGTCTATGGGCGAGCAGGGGACACTGGTTAGTGCCAGCGGTGACGTGTCACAGGGCACGTTCATACCGGGTTTGTATGGTAATGCCGGCCCCCCGCCGGACAACCGCGATCATGTGGAAGTCTGGCGGTTTGATGACGGCGGTTCGCTGATCTACGACTGGCAAGCCAAGAGCTACAGCATCACTCTGCCCAGCGGCACGGTGACGATCAAAGTCGCCAGTACTGAGGCGGTTATCACGGACAGCGCCGTGAATGTGACCACCGGCAACATCAATCTGAAGGCGGCGGTGACCATCGACGGCGCGTTACACGTCACGAAGGGAATCACCAGTGCCGGCGCGATCATTGACGCTGGTGGTAACAGCAATCACCACACCCATTAATTTCAACCCACAAACAGCCCGCCCAGCGCGGGCTTTTTCATATCTGGAGTCTGCCTTATGAGTAAGTCTAGAACTGATGGCGATTCTGCCGAGACCATTGTGGTTTCGGGAGTGAAGCCTGCGCCGCTGGGGTTTTCCGTTACTGCTAGCGCGGTTGAGTCCATCGGGCCAGCGCGTGTTTTTCGCGACAAGGTTTTCACCTCGCGGACATTGATCCTACCCGGCGGCGGGACACTTGCTGTTGTTGAAGGTCGCGTTACCGCATGTGGCGATGATCAATTTGCGTTCTTGAAAGCGCATCCAGATCTGGAGCAATTGCTGGAGTAATCAAATGATCGGAATGGACCGCCATACAGGCCTGCCCATTTCCGGCGTCGCGCACTTACGCCAGTCCGTTACAGACATCTTGGGCACGCCGTTGGGCAGTCGTCGGCACCGTATGGATTACGGCAGCAAGCTGCGCCGGTTTGTTGACTTGCCCGTTAACGAGGGCTGGAAAAGCGCTGTGCAGGCTGAAATAGCGCGAGCCCTTGGGCGCTGGGAGCCTCGCTTAAAACTGGACCAGGTGCGTGTCATTTCCGTTATCGGCGGGCAAATCAACCTGAAGATCGTCGGGCAGTACCTGGGCGACGGCGTCACGCTAGAGGTGGCTGTATGAGTATCGTTGACCTGTCGTCGTTGCCGGCACCTACCGTGTTGGAGCCTCTGGACTTCGAAGAGGTTTATCAGGAGGGGCTGGGGGTTTTTCGCGGGTACATGGGCAGCAACTGGACTGCCGCACTTGAAAGCGATCCTGTGGTTAAGGTGTTGGAGGCTGGTGCTTACATCAAGGTCGGCAACCGCGCTCGAGTCAATGACGCCGGCAAAGCGGTATTGCTGGCGCACGCCATACGCGGCGACCTCGATCACTTGGGTGCCAACGTCAATCTAAAGCGCCTGGTTATTCAAGCCGAGGATCTGCTGGCGGTGCCACCGGTGCCGGAGGTCAAGGAGGAGGATGACCCGTTTCGTGAGCGCATCCAGTTGGCCTATGAGGGCTTGACCACGGCCGGCCCGCGTAACAGCTACATCCTGCACGCCCGTAACGCCTCGGGCCTGGTAGCGGATGCCACGGCCGAAAGCCCGGCGCCCTGTCACGTTACGGTAACGGTGTTGGGTTTGGACGGGGAAGGCGAGGCCTCCCCGGAACTGCTTGCTACGGTAGCCGCCGCGCTGAATGACGACGACGTGCGGCCGGTAGGGGATCGTGTGACGGTGCAGAGCGCGCAAGTGATCCGCTACCGAATCGATGCCGTGTTGCACATGATCAGTGCGGGGCCTGAAGCGGACGCCAGTTTGGCCGAGGCTAAAAGTCGGTT
This sequence comes from Pseudomonas sp. NBRC 111138, assembly GCF_001320835.1. Lineage (NCBI taxonomy): Bacteria > Pseudomonadati > Pseudomonadota > Gammaproteobacteria > Pseudomonadales > Pseudomonadaceae > Pseudomonas > Pseudomonas sp. NBRC 111138. The sequence goes on from NZ_BCBO01000022.1 coordinate 76,040, forward strand.
GGCCGCCTGGATCAACCCGCGCAAACGGCTGGGTATTGAGGTGGCCCGCTCCGGCGTAGATGCTCAGTTGCACGTTGCCGGTGTTTCCCGGGTTGAACTGATCGGCTGGCAGGACTTGGCCCCGACCAAGGCTCAGGCGGCGTTCTGTTCGGGCTATACCGTGACGCTGGCGGGCTGACATGAAGAGCCTACTACCGATCAATAGCACGCAACTGGAGCGCGCCATGGAGGCGGCGTTCTTCGAGAAAACGATTGTCCCGCTGCGCGACCTCTATAACGCTGACACCTGCCCGGTGCATTTGCTGCCACATCTCGCGTGGGCGTGGTCGGTGGATCGCTGGGACTACCGGTGGACCGAGGCGACTAAGCGCGCCGCCATTAAGGCCTCCTATTACATCCATGCCCACAAGGGGACTATTGGCGCGTTGCGGCGCGTAGTCGAGCCCCTGGGCTACCTGATCGAGATTATCGAGTGGTTCAACACGGTGCCGGAGGGCGTGCCGGGGACCTTCGCGCTGAAAGTCGGAGTGTTGGACACCGGCATTACCGAGGAGATGTACCAAGAACTGGAGCGGCTGATTGATGACGCCAAGCCCGTCAGCCGGCATTTGACGGGGCTGGCCATCAGTCTCGAAACCACTGGCGCTATCAACATCTTCGCAAGCGCGTATGACGGTGACGAAATTGATGTTTATCCGCCGGTACTTCGGGACATCGAGGCGACCGGCGTTATCGGTGGCGGCGGTCGCGAACACACAATTGATGACCTTGAAGTTTATCCCCTGACGCCTGCCTTTATCTCGGTTGATTGTTATGTCGGCGTGCCGGGCCGTGAACATTCCATAGACCTTTTGGATGTATACCCATGATTGATGCCAATTCGCAGTTTTTCGCCATCCTTACGGCCGTGGGGGAGGCCAAGCAAGTTAAAGCCGATGCTGGCTTGATGACTTGGAAGTTAACCCACATGGCCGTGGGCGACGCCAATAACACCGATCCAATACCTGATCGTTTGCAGAAGGTGTTGATCAACGAGCGACGCCGTGCGCCTCTGAACATGCTGGGCCCCGATCCGGCTAACCCCGGCATCCTTGTGGCTGAGCAAATCATCCCGTCCGATGAAGGCGGTTTCTGGATTCGTGAGTTGGGGTTGTTCGACTCGGACGGGGATCTGGTGGCGGTGGCCAACTGCGCGCCGAGCTTCAAGCCGAAGCTTTCCCAGGGCGCCGGCCGAACGCAGACCGTCCGCATGAATTTCATCGTAAAGAGTTCCACTAACGTGGTGCTGAATATCGACCCTTCTGTGGTGACGGCAACGCGCCGGTATGTGGACGAATCCATTGCCGGCGCCATTAACAAAATGGATTTTAAACAGTCGGTATTGGTCGCAACCACGGGGCCTGTGGTCCTGGCTGGCGTTCAAGCCATCGACGGTTTCGCGGTGCCAGTTGGTTCGCGGGTGCTGGTAAAAGATCAGGCGCAGGCGAAAGACAATGGCTTGTACGTGGTTGGGGCTGATAGCTGGGTGCGTTCGGTCGACGCGGACACCAGCGACAAGGTAACGCCGGGCCTGATGGTCACAGTGGAGCGCGGCACGGTAAACGCCGATACCGTCTGGCAGCTTGTCAGTGACGGCCCGCTGGTGCTTGGCACGTCTTCTCTGGCCTTCCAATGGCAGGGCGGGCAGAACGCGCCTACGCCACCTGTGGATGACCGCTCTAAGCGGGTAGCCAATACCGAATCAGTCATGGCTCAGATTGAAAGCCAAAACCAGGTTTTTCCTGCTCATGTCTTTCGTAAAAACCGTCTGATCAATGGCAACTTCGATATCTGGCAACGCGGCACGTCCGGCCAGGTAGGCAATGCGTCTGGGCCGCCCCAGGCGGTTTATGGTCCTGATCGTTGGATCGTGTATATGCCCACCAATTCGTCCGCAACTTGGGACCGGATAGCTTTTGAGCTTGGAGGTGGGTTTGATGAGGGCCGTTATGCGTTGCGAGTTACGCGAAGCGGAACTAGCGCCGGCTTAAACATCAGTCAAAAAATAGAAGGGGTTGAGTCGTGCGCTGGCAAGGCCGTTACTATCTCTTTTTATATGCGTTCATCCGTTAATCACAAGTGCGGAGTTATTTTAAGGCATAACTTTGGCGCTGGTGGTTCAGACGGTGGTGCGGGTGTGGGGGAGCAGATTAATGTTACTACGGAGTTTAAAAAGTTTGTAGTCAACCTAACCGTTCCCTCTATCAAAGGTAAGCAGAAGGGTAGTGCCGGCGATTACTTAGAGCTGGTGTTCGGTAGCACTGGCGAGGGTAGCTATAACGTCGACTTGGCGAGAGTTCAGCTGGAGCAAGGCTTCGTTTCAACAGAGTTCGAACTTAGACCGCTGGGCGCGGAGTTGGAGTTGTGCCAGCGATATTTTGAAAAAACGTTCTCGCAAGGAGTTGCGCCTAAAGACGGGGTGGATGTTAACGGCGCGTTGATTTCTGTGGTCTACGTGGGGCAGGGCGGGTCTTCAAGTCAGCCTGTGTCGCATTGGGCATTCAAGGTTGAGAAAAGAACAGTGCCAAGTATTCGCCTCTATCGGGCGATGGGCGGAGGGGCCGACGGTCAATGGCGGTCGGGTAGTGATGTGGTATCAAGCCAAAATGCACGTTCTTTGATTGTGGGTACCCGCCAGGCATCTGTTGATAACAGTGACGTCGGTATTGCTGCGCAAACTTACTACATTCATGCAACCGCTGACGCTGAGCTATAGGAGTCGTCATGAGTTATCGGCTTACTGAAAGTCCAGACATCGTTATTCAGTTATCAGATGGCGCTACGGTTCCTCGCGGTCATAGATTCTGGGTTGAATACGAAAAGTGGATAGAGGCGGGAGGTGTGCCGACGCCGGCGTTTACTATTGATCCGGCCATAGAAGAAAGATCGTGGCGCGACGCTGAAATTGAAAGCGTCAAGTGGTTGCGGGAGCGTCATCGGGACGAGGTGGATTCTGCACGCCCAACAAGCCTGACCCCGGAGCAGTCCGGCGAACTGCTGGATTATGTACAGGCGCTAAGAGATTGGCCTCAATCAGCGAAGTTTCCAGCTCAAAAATACCGCCCTAAAAAGCCCGGTTGGATCGACCAGCAGACCCAGTAACGCGCTGCCTTTTCGGGGCGCTTTTTATTCCATTACGCGTAACACGAACACCCCTCTCAGCCTCGCCGTCGCGGGGCTTTTTCGTTTCTGGAGATTGAACGTTATGAGTTTCTTTCACGGCGTCACCACGACTTCGGTTGATACCGGCGCACGCACCATTTCGCTGCCGTCGTCTTCCATTATCGGGCTGTGCGACACCTTCACCCCGGGCGAGCTGGGCGGCGGCACTGCCAAAGCCGGCGAGTTGAAGTTGATCACCACCGAGCGCGAAGCCATCGCCGCGTTCGGTGCTAATTCGGCGATCACTAAGGCTTGTAAAGCGATTTATACCAAGGCCAAGGCGGTAATCGTCGCTATCGGCGTGCCGAAGCTGGAAGACGCGGCGCTGCAAACCTCAGCGATTATCGGCGGTGTTTTGGCATCGGGTCAGCGCACCGGACTGCAAGCGTTGCTTGACGGCAAAAGCCTGTTCAACGCACAGCCGCGGTTGTTGATCGCGCCGGGTCACACGGCTACTCAGGCGGTGGCCACCGCGCTCGATGGCCTGGCGCAGAAGCTGCGAGCTATCGGCATTCTCGATGGGCCTCGCACCACGGACGAAGCTGCCATGCTTTACGCCGATAACTTCGGCAGTCGCAACCTGTTCATGGTTGACCCCGGTGTTCAGTACTGGGACACCGAACTCAGCAAGACCGTGGACGCCCCGGGTTCAGCCTGGGCTGCTGGCTTGTTTGCCTGGACAGATGCGGAGTACGGCTTCTGGGCCTCGCCGTCGAACAAGGAACTTACCGGTATCACTGGCACGACCCGGGCTGTGGAATATCTGGACGGTGACGCGACGTGCCGGGCCAACCTGCTGAACAACGCCAATATCGCAACGATCATTCGCGATGACGGCTATCGCCTGTGGGGTAACCGCACCCTGTCGAGTGATCCGAAGTGGGCCTTCGTTACCCGCGTTCGTACGCTGTTCATCCTCATGGATGCGGTGCAAGCCGGCCACAAGTGGGCGGTAGACCGCTCGATCACCAAGACCTACGTCAAGGATGTGACGGACGGCCTGGAAGCGTTCATGCGCGACCTGAAAGCTCAGGGCGCAATTATCAACTTCGAAGTGTTCCCGGACACCGAACTGAACACGGCCAGCCAAATTGCCCAGGGCAAGGTTTATTGGCGCATCCGTTTCACCGACGTGCCGCCGGCCGAAAACCCGAATTTCCTTTTCGAAGTCACCGATCAGTGGATGACCGAAGTTCTTGAAGCAGCCTAAGGGGCACCGTCAATGATTCCTCAAACTTTGTTTAACACCAATCTGTTTGTCGACGGCGTGAACTTCGCCGGCGACGTGCCTAGCCTGACGCTGCCAAAGCTGACCACCAAGACCGATGAATATCGCGCTGGCGGCATGGCCGGTGCCATTGAGATGGATCAAGGCCTGGAAAAAATGGAGGCGTCCTTTGTTACCAAGGGCGTGCGCCGTGAGTCGCTGAAGTACTTCGGCCTGGCCGATGGCACCGCTTTTAACGCGACGTTCCGGGGCGCCTTCAAGGGGCAGAAAGGGGCTGTGACGGCCGTTGTCGCCACCTTGCGCGGTCGTCTCAAAGAGGTCGACCTGGGCGACTGGAAAGCCGGTGATCCGGCCGAGATTAAATACGCCATCGCGGTCGCTTACTACAAGCTCGAAATCGACGGGCGCCTCATGTACGAAATCGACATGGTCGCCGGCGTGCAGGTGATCGACGGCAAAGACCAACTCCTCGAAGTGCGCAATGCGCTCGGCCTGTAAGGAATAGATCCAGATGAATCAAGCAACTGCTAAGAAAGTACCGGCCTGGCTGTCGCTCAGCGCGTTCACGGCCGTCGTTACGCTCACGCGGCCAAGCAATGCCAACGGCGTGCTGGTCGAGACATTTACCTTGCGTGCCCCGGCCGTGCGCGAAGTGCGGGCAGCCGATAAGGCGTCGAATGGCGACGAGGAGCAGCGTGAGCTGATGCTGTTCGCTGGCTTGGCCGATGTCGGCGTTAGGGACCTTGAAGGTCTCAAGCTTGCGGACTATCGCCGTGTTCAAGTCGCTTATTCGCACCTGGTGCCCGATACCGACTACACGGCGGTAATGCCATCGTGGTTGTCGGTCACCACCGATCAAGCCCTCGTTACGCTTTCCTGCCCTAGTGAAATCAACGGGGTGACGGTGGATAAATTGGCCCTGCGCTCCCCGACAGTGGGCGATGTGCGTGCGGCGAATCGTGATGCTGCTGGTGATGATGAGCAGCGCGAGCTGGTGTTGTTTGCCGCGCTGTCCGGTGCGCCGGTCGCGGATCTGGAGGGCCTAAAGCTGGTGGATTTTAACCGCCTGCAGGCCGGCTATTTTCGTATGGACCAAGACGACGGGCTTTGATCCTGGCGTTATAAAAATGGCCGCGAAACGTCTGGCGGCGGAAACAGGATTTTCCGCCGCCGAGATTCAGTCAATGCCGTTTGCTGAGATGGTGTGGTGGCTCACGGATTGAGCTGCCGTCGGTAAGGCTGCGCAAATGGGGGCCAAGACATGGCTAACAAACTCGCCCTCGGGCTAGTGATTGGCGGCGCCGTGAGTTCGACGGTCGGCGCTGCATTCAAGGACGTTACGGGGCGAATCAAGCGCCTTGAGGCGGAAGGCAAAAAATCGCGTGTTCTGCAAAGTGCTATCGGCGACACGATTCGCCTGCGCGATGAGTGGAAAAAAGCCCACGATAGCGGTTCAGCAGGGGCTTCAAAGCTGCTGGGCCGGTTGAACTCCAACCTCGACAGTTTGAAAAAGCAGGGGATCGAGGTTGGCCGTTTGGAGAAGGCCTATCGGTCTATGGGGCAAGCGGCCAACAAAGCCGAGCTTAAAGCCAAGGGGCATCAGCAGCTTGATGCCGGTAAAACGGGCATGAAAAGCGCGGTCGGCGCCGCTGTCGTGGGTGTCGGCGTGCTGGCTGTTCCGACGAAGGTCAGCGCGGACTTTGGCGCCATTGTTCGTGACATCGCGATCAAGGCCGGCATTGCCAATAAGCCGCAAGAACAGCAGATGTCGCGCAAGATCATCGACACTTCGCGTGACACCGGCATGGCGCGCAACGACGTCGCCGACGTGGTCAACCAGTTGGTTGGCGCCGGTATGGAGTTGAGCAAGGCCCTGGAATATGCACCGGTCGCGGCCAAGTTTGTCGTGGGCCAAGGGTCGAACGGTGTCGATACGGCGAAGATGATCAATGCCTTGGGGCAAAACGCCAAGATCACCGACCCCAAGCAGATGCAGCAGGCGTTGGAGGCAATTGCCTATCAAGGGCAGGCGGGCAGCTTTGAAGCGGCTGACATGGCTAAATGGTTCCCTGAGCTGTTGGCCAACATGGGCAGCCTGGGCATCACTGGCATGGATGCGGTGACGCAGCTGGGTGCCATGCTGCAAGTGCAGATGAAGTCTGCCGGCGGCGCCGATGAGGCAGCCAACAACCTCAAAAACTGGATGAGCAAAATCGGTTCCGGTGAAACCGTCAAGGCGTATTCGAAGGCCGGTATCGACTACAAAGGCTCGATGCAGACCGGTTTGCAGAATGGTATGTCCACGCTGGAAACCAGCATGGCGTTGGCTCAGAAGTACATCCAAGCCACCGATCCGAAGCGCGCGGCGGCAATGGCCGAGGCGACGGCCAAAATCAGCAAGGAATCCGACCCGGAGAAAGCCAAGGCCATGATGGCCTCGCTGGAGGAGTCCTTGCGCACCGGCGACCTGTTCGCTGACATGCAGGTCAAGGCCGCGCTGTCTGCCTACATGCAAAACAAGGCGCTGTACAGCCAGCTCAAAAACGATTCGCGCGATGCCACCGGTATCCTCGACAAAAACCTCAGCGAGCGGCGTGAGGCGTCGTCGCAGAAGTGGGCCGAGATGGCTCAGTCGATGGATGACGCCATGCGCAGCGTGGGGGATGCCCTGCGCCCGGTCACGGATACCGTGGCGGAAACGCTGACCCGAGTCACCAAGGGCATTACTTCGCTGTCTGACAGCGCGCCAGGAGTGGTGACAGGTATCGCGGCGGTTGGTGGCGGGTTGATTGCGCTCAAAGGCTTGTTTAGCTCGTTCAAAATCGCCAAAGGATTGCTAAACGTCGCGCGGGGCTCGTTGGGCGGCAAGTCCGGCGAAGTGCAAAAAGTCTTTGTGACCAATGCCGAGGACGGCAAGGGTGGCGGCGATGATGCCGAGCCCAAAGGCAAGGCCGGCAAAGCGCTGTCGTTGGTCGAGACCGGGCTCAAGGCGGTAGCGGCCTTTAAGGGCCAGCCTGTCGATGGCGACGACGAAGCGGACGGCGATGGCGACAAGAAGCCTGGAAAATTCGATCTTATCGCGACTGGCCTTAAGGTGGTTTCGCTAGCTAAAGACGCTGTGTCTGGCGACGACGACGGCGGTGCGAGTGGTGACTCGGGGGCCGGTGAAGACGGCGTTAAGAAGGTTTTCGTCGTTAACGCGAGTGCAATGGGTGGGGGCTCAGGAGGGCCAGGCGAAGCACGCCGGCGCGGTCGCGGTTCAAGGCGTAATCCCTCACGGCGTCGGCCGCCAGTGCCACGGCCACCGGTGCTGGGTCCACGTCCGCCGGTACCACGTCCGCCGGTACCGGGTCCACGTCCGCCAGTGCCACGACCGCCGGTACCGGGTCCACGTCCGCCAGTGCCACGACCGCCGGTACCGGGTCCACGTCCGCCAGTGCCACGACCACCAGTGCCGGTCCCGCGTCCACCAGTACCACGGCCACCGGTGCCGGTTCCGCGTCCACCAGTGCCAATCCCGCGCCCGCCGATTCCGCCGGTACCGGTGCCTAGCGGTGCGCTGGCACGGCTGGGTGGGGTAGTGCAAGCGGTCGGTAAGATCGGCAAAGCCGCCAAGATGATCCCCGGGGGCTCGCTGATGGAGGCGGGCGCCATGGCCTTCGACACCTACGAAAACGCCAAAACTAAGGACGAGCAGGCCGAGGGTTATGGTGCGGCCGCTGGCAACCTTGCTGGCACTATGGCGGGCGCTGCGGCAGGGGCCGCTATTGGCTCAGTGGTGCCGATCATCGGTACCGCTATTGGCGGGCTGGTGGGCGCTTACTTGGGCAGCATGGGTGGTTCTGCCCTGGGCGGCGCTGCGGGTAAGTCGTGGTTTGGCGGGGATGACGAAAAGCCCGACCCACCGGTAACGCCATTGCTGATGGCCCCCCGGACGGGGCCAGCTATTCCAAGTCTGGCCACCATGGGCAAGTCATTTGATGGCGCGAGCGGTACGGGGGCGCTGCTGATGGCGCCGGCAACTCAGGTGCCCGCGCCGGGGGATGCAGCGCGCTCCCTGGCAGTGTCTGCGCCGGCCAAATCGGCGGCCGTGGCAATTCAGCCCAAAGAGCGTGAGAAGCCTGTTCCGGCGAATGTGGATCAAAAGTTTGAGTACTCGCTGAGCATGCCGGTAACGGTGCAAGGGGATGTGAAAGATCCACAACGCTTGGCGCAGGACCTCATGCCGCATATGCGGCTAATGATGGCGGATGCAGCGAAACAAAACGCCGCGAAGCTTTACGACGAACCCCATCTGTAAGGAGGCCCCATGGCGTACATGGAACAAATGCAGTCAGGCCTAAAGTACCTGGTCGAAGCCGGGGAGACTGGGCGGCGCAGTGCTGACGGCATGCTGGGGCCGGTGAATGGCGCCATTCGAGAGTTAACCGGCGCCGCATCCGAGTTGGAAAACATCCCGTTCGTGGGGCCGGCAGTCGGCGCCAAACTACAGCGGGTAATGCGTGGCGTGGACGCAGCACAGGCCAAGGTCGGCCAGGTAGTAGCCGTGTACGGCCGTGCGACACGGGCAGCCGTCGAGGTGCAGGAACGTATGGGCGTGCTGAAGGAACAGGCGGGCAAGGCTGCGACGGCGATCAATAACATCGCCGGAAAGGTGAGTCCGTCGCTGGCCAACATCGTGCCCACCAGTGCGTTTGCCACGGATGCCACTCCGGCGCCGGAAGCGGTGAAGCCGTTCCCTCACTTGCTTATCATCCAACCCCGTGACCCCAAGGAGCAGCCCTATTACTTCAATCTGGACACTGCGGCCTTTGACGAGCTGAGCCGCTCTGCTGAATTCCGCTGGGCCTCACAGGAGCGCCTGTCGCGCCGCCCTGCGCAGCAGGCCGTAGGCATGGGCGATGAAAAGTTAACGCTCAAAGGTACGATCTACCCGGACTTCAAGGGTGGGCTCAAGCAGCTCGACACGTTGCGCAGCATTGGGGCGAGGCTTCAGCCGTTGAGCCTGACCACGGGCTATGGCGATGTGATCGGCACCTGGTGTCTGAAAAGCATCAACGAGGAACAGGGCGCGCTATTGCACGGCGGAATTCCGCGTAAACAAGGGTTCACTCTGGAGTTTGTGCGCTATGGCGACGACATGCAGAACGTCTGACGGGGACATGCTCGATGTCATTTGCAATAACGTTTATGGCCATCTGAACGGCAGCACCGAGGCGGTGCTGGACGCTAATCAGGGGCTGGCCGACGAGCCCCAGCCCTACCGCGCCGGGGTGGTGATCTATTTGCCGGATCTGCCCAGCCCAACGGGGGAGGGCATCAGCTTGTGGGATTGACCTCGACCGTTGCCAGCGACGCGTTGCGTTACACGTAACGGCCATTTGTTTTTTGACCCGCCAGGTGCGGGTTTTTTTTGGACAAAATCCATGACCCCTATGTTTCGAATCGTGGCTGATGGCGCCGATGTGACGGCCAAAATCAATGATCGGTTGTTGTTGCTGCGCACCTCTGACAAGCCCGGTATGGAGTCCGACGAGTTTGAGTTGCGCATTGATGACCGGGACGGCCAGGTGGTGCTGCCTCGGCGCGGCAGCTCTATCGAGATCTACCTGGGCTATGCCGAAACGTCCTTAGTGCGCTTGGGGCGTTACGCGGTGGATACGGTCGAAGTGTCGGGGCCGCCGGATACGATAGTGATTAAGGGCAAGGCCAGCGACATGCGCGGCAGTGGCAAGACCATCCGTAGCGGAAGCTGGGAGGATGTGCCGCTGTCGAAGATCGTGGCCGATATCGCGGCTCGCAATGGTTGGCAAGCGGTGTGCCCGGTGGCTACCAAAGTCGCCCGGGTGGACCAGCTCAACGAGTCCGATTTTAATTTCATCACGCGCCTGGCCAAGCAATACGACTGCACGGCTAAGGTGGCCGACGGCAAACTGTTGGTGATGCCGCGTCAGGCTGGCCAGACAGCCAGCGGCAAGGCGTTCGGCGCGATTACTCTGACCCGTAGCGACCTCAGCCGATGGCAATTCAGCCTTGGGGATCGCAACTCGCACAAGGCCGTGGCGACCAAGCATCAGAATAAGAAGGACGGCAAGTTGGCAGTCGTCACCGTTGATAACGACGACGCGCCGGATGGATTGCCGGCGGTGCATACCGACCGGCATATCTACCCGAACAAGACCGCCGCCGAGGCTGCCGCAAAAGCTCGGTTAGCGGCGTTCAATCGCTCGACCGCCGACGTGCGTTTCGAGATGCCTGGCCGGACAGATATTTTTGCCGAACGCCTGATCAACGCCCAGGGCTTCAAGATCGGCCTTGATGGTGAGTATTTGGCGGACTCGGTGGAGCAGGTGTTCACCCAATCCGGCTGGTCGACCACCGTTGAGTGCAATGCCGGCAAGAAGGGCAAATCCAAGGGCAAGGCAAAGAAAGATAAACCCCCGCTCAAAGTCGTGAACGTGAACGCGCCTTAAAGCATACATCGCCGCCTCAGGGCGGTTTTTTTATATCTGGAGTTTGTATGTCCGTCACCGAACAACAGCTGCAACGCATCATGCCGAACGCCCGCCGCCAAGCGGGCGTTTTTGTATCTGCTCTGAACACAGCAATGACAAATCGACAGATCAACACACCGAAGCGTCAGGCCGCGTTCCTGGCCCAGGTCGGTCATGAGTCGGGTCAACTGCAGTACGTCCGCGAGCTGGGGGGTGATCAGTACCTGAGCAAATACGACACCGGCAACCTGGCTACGAAGCTCGGTAACACCCCGGAAGCCGACGGTGATGGTCAGCGCTACCGTGGCCGTGGACTGATCCAGATCACCGGCCACGACAACTATCTGCGCTGCAGCCTGGCACTGTTCGGCGATGAGCGATTGCTGCGCACACCCGAGCTGCTCGAGCAGCCGCAATGGGCAGCAGAGTCGGCGGCGTGGTTCTGGTCCGTGAATGGGCTGAATGCGCTCGCGGATCAGGACCAGTTCAACACCATCACCCGCCGGATCAATGGGGGCCTCAATGGCCTGGAGGATCGGCTGCTGCTGTGGGCCAGGGCGAGGGCGGTGTTATGCGTTTCTTCGATCTGATCCCCGCGCAGTTCCGTTTCGCCGCCGTCGGCGTGCTGTTGTTGATGGTGATTGCCGGATCTGCTGCGTTGGCCTGGACAGCCCAGGACTGGCGTTATGGCCGCGAGCTGGAGCGCCAGGCCCGGCTGCAGGCGGACACCCTTAACGAGTTATCCCAAGCGTCTGCCGCCGTACAGCGTACCGAGCAGGACAAGCGCCTGGCTCTGGAGCAGCGTCTGCAGAACAAAGACGAAACCCACTACAAGGAATTGACCGATGAGCAAGCCAAGCAGGCTCGTCTGCGTGATCGCCTGGCTACTGCTGATCTGCGGCTGTCAGTCGTACTCGCCGCCACCGAAACCACCGGCAGCTGTTCAATGTCAGCTACCACCGCCACCGGCCGCGTGGTTCATGGCACCACTAGAGCCCAACTTGACCCAGCGCATGCTCAACGAATTATCGGAATCACCGGTACCGGCGACCAAGGATTGATCGCCCTGCGGGCCTGTCAGGCCTACGCGAAAGAAGTCTCTACACCGAAGTAAAAGGAGCGGCCGGGCAGGATGCGTCAACATCCAACCCGGCCACCTTCCCCGCAGAACGTCCCTGCAAGTCCAGCCAAGGCTCCTGCTTCGTGCACAAAGCGGAGCGAGCCTAGCACTGTTTATCCATACAGCAAAGGTCTTGCTTTTATATGTCCACACCCATCATTCCTTGGATGGGCGGCAAACGCCGCCTGGCCGACCGCCTTATTCCGCTCTTCCCACCTCACGAATGCTACGTCGAAGTCTTTGCCGGCGGTGCCGCGCTCTACTTCATGCGTCCGCAGGCCGCGCCTGTTGAAGTCCTCAACGACATCAACGGCGACCTGGTGACGCTTTACCGCGTCGTGCAGAACCACCTGGAAGAATTCGTGCGCCAGTTCAAATGGGCGCTCAGTTCCCGCCAGGTGTTCGAGTGGCAGAAGATGACCCGCCCTGAAACCCTCACCGACATCCAACGCGCCGCACGATTTTTCTACCTGCAGCACCATGCCTTCGCCGGCAAGGTGACGGGGCAGACGTTTGGTACTGCGACTACTGGCCCGGCCATCAACTTGCTGCGGATTGAGGAGAATCTGTCTGCAGCGTGGCAGCGGTTGTCTGGCACCTACGTTGAAAACCTGCCCTGGTTGGACTGCGCCGAACGCTACGACCGTGCCCATACCTTCCACTACATGGATCCGCCTTATTGGCAGACGGCCGGTTACGGTGTGGACTTTCCCTTTGAGAATTACGAGCGCATGGCTGACTTCATGCGCCGCTGCAAAGGCAAGGTCATGGTGAGTATCAACGACCACCCTGATATCCGGCGGGTATTTGAAGGGTTTCACTTTGAAACGCTGGACATCCGCTACAGCAGCACCAATCAGCGGCAAGGGAAAACTGAGATCAGTCAAGAACTGGTGATCATGAATTGGGATCCGGTATCCTCTGGAGGATTATTTTAGAAGGCGTAACCAGAATGGTAGGGCAAGCACCGTGCGTGACCGGCAACCAGTGAATACGGTGACTGCCGGCTAATCGCGTTCGCAAAGAAGATCGGTATCCGGTAGTGTTAGAGAAGCATTGCATACCATCGGAGTCGTATTGGATGCATCAAATTCGATGGAAACGCTGTGTGGCGGCTCGATACATAAGCCAGCCAAAGCTATTTTTTAATTCTAGCTAATTCAAAGGAATGTCTATGAGCAGCTCGGCTCAAAACGGTAATGCAAACTTAAATAATGGTACTAGTCAGAATGAACTTAGGCGAACATTTATTGCAATGTTGTTTGCCCTGGTCGCAGCGACTATAGCTCAGCAAATAGCTGAGCTATTATTTGTAATCACCGGTGGTTGGGATTTGGCCTCCAGTCCACCGAAGATGTGGGAAAATTTACTTTCCGGCAATGGGCTGCTGTTTGCATCGCTTGCGCATTCTTTTCTGGCATTACTTATGGTATCGATGAGCTGGGTTATGTGGTCTAAGTCTCAAGCTGCCGGCCATAAGACTGAGATTGCAAATATTTTTTCGAAGGAGTTTGTGCTCTTATTAATCGAAGTGTTCCTTGTCGTCCTGTATTTTGCTATTGCCAAAACAATGGAGCAAAATTTTACGGAGTATATGAAGGATAAGCAAATCTCTACATATGTTGGAGTGGCATCTGCGCGTCCCGAAGCACTCCAAATGATGTGGGTGTTTTCCGTCTTCTTTGTCTGGGACGTGATTGTAGATGTTATCTATAGTCCACGTACGCCCCATCCCGTTCTTATTCGGGAAAGGTTTTACTCTTTCATTCAAGGGCTTTTGACATACTGCTCTATCTCATTGCTCTGTGTTTTCGCTGCTTGGATGGTTAGCCGAGCAGCGCCATCTGCCGGTACTCCATACGAAGCTCTATGGGGCGATATATCGCTAATTGCTCTTCTTTTGTTTTTTGCATTGGGTAAACAACTCGAATACTTCGCGATCAAGCTTTTTCCAGGCGAAGATAGCCGCAAAAATACTAAGCGTGACCGACCGCCTTCAACTAAGGCGGCGGTAATGATGGTTTTCCTATCTGCTGTTTATACTTATTCGATGATGGTGTTGATATGGCCGCCGAGCTTCCTAAAATAATTGGCTTAGTAGGGCCTATTAGAGCCGGTAAAACTACGGTTACAAAATATTTGGTTGAGAAGTACGGATATATTACCGCTTCCAACTCTGACGTGCTTAGGGAAATACTAGACGGCATGGGAATACCTTCTAGTCGGGAAAATTTGGGAAGGCTGGGTAATTCGATTTTTAAAGTTCTGGGAAATGACATTATCGCCAAGTACCGCCTCGATAACCTTAACTTGGGGCGGATAGTTGTCGACGGTATTCGTTATCCAGAGGAGATAAAACGCTACTCTGAAGTTGAGAGTTTTAAACTTTTGGCTGTCACAGCAGGTGCGGATGTGCGTTTTGACAGAACGCTCAGAGACCGGACAGAATTGAAGGATGTGGGTATTTCTCGTGAAGCGTTTGATGATTTAGTATTGTCGAGAAGTGAGCTGGACGTTCCTCAGCTTGTGTCAAGAGCGGATGAGGTAATTATAAATGAAAGAAGTTTTGAGAGTCTAAAACAAAGGATTGATCAGACTCTGAAAAAATGGAGTTTTGACTCCTAAGTGAGGCCTAGAAGTTGTTTTAAAGTTTTTGCGCAGGACTCCATCTGCGCTTCAACTTTACCAAGTATCCAGTACTCATGATTTAGACATAAATCACTTGAATCATGGATTCTGAGTATCTTGAAACCGCAGTCTTGTATGTCTGAAGCGAGTTTTTCTCTGGCAGCGATGCTGCGCCGATATACGTTGGCGACAATGACTCCCGTTGCTTTTAAAGTCCTGCTCAGTTCGGTTAGTTGAGCTTTGTAAAATGGGAAGTGCAGTACAAATACGGCAATTACCATTTCGAAATAGCCTTCTTCATAAGGAAGACTGCATGCAGTGTCAGAGAAGATATAGCAGTCAAGTTCGTTGCTAGAGTGGAATTTGACTACTATCTCATCCGCATCCGATAGGACGTAATGCATTCCCAGCGCAGCATTGACTTTAAATACGGGGTTTTTGCCTGCGCCGATTTCTAGAAGGCTGGAGGGAGCGATTTTAATAGCTAGCGATTCAAATAGAGAGCGGACTTTACCATTCGCGGGGCTTATTAATTCAGGGAATTGGGCGCGAGCGCGGCAGAGGTTACTGACTTCTATCGGCTTCAGCTCGTCGAGGTGCTCAGTATGAGTGTAGAAGTAATCCATGAACCTGAAATATTTTGTGCCTTGAAATGTTGTCTCGCTTGGTCCTTTCTCAATTTTTTTATATTTGAGAACACCAGGTTCGATCATTTCAAAATCTTCTTCGTTCATAATCCAGTCCCTCGGATCCTAATTTTTTATAAATATAAGAATATCTTCGCATTTGACTTTTGCCATTAAACGCCTGCGACTTATTTTTATGTTTCTTTCTTTCCTTAGCGCTAGAGTGAATCCCTGATTGATTGCCGAAAATATTAACTCGTCAGTAGTTGAGGCTCTTGCCTGCGATTCACCCACGACTAATGCCATAGATGAGCCATTTTTAAGTATGCGAAAACTCTGTTTGAAAAAGCTAGCCATGAAGCTCATATATAATTCATGACTGTTTTTTCTAGAGCGATTTGATCTGGCCCCTGACTCGGCAGAGCGAAGCTTCTCGAAGTCTCTAAAGCCCAGCCGTTCAGCAGCAAGCTCGTCTTTATCGAACCACAGGTAACTGAGCCGTTGTGACTTTACATAATCGGCTACACCGTAATAAGGCGGGGAGGTCATGATGAAGTCAATGTGATCGTTCGGAATAGACTCCATGTTCGCGACACAATCACCGGCAAGCAGTTTGTAACGAGATCGAGTCTGTGTTCTCGTTTCCTTGTCTACGTGAACTTGAACCGCTTTGTGAGAAAGCTGAGTTAACTTAAGATATTCATTGGTAGCATTGCGGAACGTTAATAGTGCATCTTTTGGAACTATTTCGGACGGTTTTGGTTTTACGTTATCGCAAACCCATCCCCAATGACGACCCTGTGAAGACGTGTTTTTCAGTATTCCGGAAAAAATTGCAAGCAAACATTTTTTTAGTTGTAGGCTTTTAGTTTCGAGTATTGAAGATAATAAGCGATTTAATATGAATAGTGTGTCCGGGTGATACCAAGCACGCAGTTCCTCCTCGTGAGGATGAGGTTCTGCTAGTTTTGTCCCAAAAAGATTTTCCGATTCGTTGATAGTAATATCAATTTGCTTTCGAAGACTTTTTGGATCGGGAAAGTAAAGCTTTGCTTCACTCATAAGTAATGCAATTGGGTTTGTATCCATCCCAATAAAGTTTCTACCTAGCCTGACTGCCTCTACCCCCGTTGTTCCGGATCCGTTAAAAGGATCTAAAACAATATCTCCTTTTTTCGTAAAAGCAGGAATTAGTGTGCCGGGAATCGCCGCAATATAGGTTGCTGGATACCAATGGAGTGAGTGGATTCCCGAATTGCTGAGATTTGGGAAAGACCAATCTATGTTTTCTAGATGCTCAGTTAAGTTCAAATGGGAATTCATCCGTTTCGGCGTAGAAGCTTCCTTTATATGTTTCCGGAAATTCAGCTTCAAAAATATCGACTTCAAAAAGGTCACAGAATGCCGTCGTGACCTTTTTTCTCCATTCGATTATATCTGGCAATAACATTTTAGGTTTGCCTGGTGTCTTCTTAATCAGCGAAATCATACAGCTAGTAGAGTTTTCGCCGAGAATTACTATCCCCTTGTAATTGTCAAAAAGTACCTTGATTTCACGACAAATTAGACCTTTTTCATTCCATACGAAATAGGTTGGATCATTGAATGGTACATCCACACGATGTAAAATGTACTCGGCGATCTCCGCGTTCTTAAGTTTTTTGGAGGTGTGAAAGTTTTTAAACCATACGTAATCAATAAGGTGATATTCGCATCCGGAAATGAGCTGCTGTGCCAACGTTGCTGTGCTCGGGTGTTTGCGAAGTTTCTCCTCAAACTCCGGCTCAGTCATGTGCCAATTTTCAAGTGTGATAACTTCATTTTCAACTGCTCGGCGAACTAAATCCGTTTGGAGCGCGTTGTATGGGATGCATTCAGGGTGTGCAATTATCATTGTATAGATGCGCTGCCTGAAATCTATCCATTTTCTTAGCGGCTCAATAGCTGCTTCGCTAAAGATAAGTCCAGATTTCTCGTTCAACTTCATGCATTTGCGCAGTTCAACTATATTTTCTCTAGCATTGTCCCATCCAAGCATCGCTGCCATTCGATGGACGTTGTCGATGTTATCGATATCAATGTCCGCGGATACAGCGCTGTGGAATCCAGGTTTTGGACAAACTAGATTAATCACCGCATCCTGGTTGACGTTGTGTTTGCGCAAAATCTTCTCAAGTTGCAACTGCTTGCCTGGGACAATTTCTAGATACGCATTATCTTTGTTGAGCGCTCCACTTATTAAAGCTGACAGCGTTTCCTCATGATTAAAGTTAGGGGCGACACGTTTGAGTTCGGATTCCACGAGATGGCCATACGGTGGAATGGCTGCATCATGTAAAATTGCCGCGGCGAGTAGTGCCTTTGTTGCATCTATACTTAAATTGCTTTTGTGTGCTAACTCTACAGCAAGATAAGTGACCCCAATCGAGTGTGGGAGGCGTCTGGATCTTCCGAGTTCTTGAATAAGAGGCACATCAAAATTCATTTGACGCATGTTTCGTAGCCGGTGAATCTCCGGGCTATCTATCAGATCTGCGAGTAACGAAGTTAGGCTTTCATCTGAAAACCTCATGAGCCCATGTAAGATGTCGTGGAATTCCATATGGCCCTTCATTTCAAACGTAGCGGGGCGTAAACCCAAATTGGTCAATTGTACACGCTAAAGGTGCGTATATCACAGGCCACTCAAGCGATCCCCCCATGCCGCCAGGGACGCTACACCCATGACTGACCGATTTGCACCCTTGATTTCGACATCTTTGGTCAGCACTGTCAGTGCCAGACCAAGCAAGGCCTGCCTGAGCAAGGGGTCATCTACAACCTTCCTGGATATCCAAGTGGCTTTTCCCCGGCAGCGGCAGACCGCATAAAGGCCGTACCTACGTAGGTGAGGCGTTGAACTCCATGCGCCCGAATGTCTACCCGGTCAAGATCACCGCGCAAGCTTGCAGGGTCGAGCGCCCTTGACCGCGACCTAGCTGCAGTAAATCGCCTAAACAAGATACGTTTTTCACCGGGATGCGTTGCGCTCATGTGAGGGAGTCACCACCAATGAGGGGGCCTTAGATACCACAAATGTTTTGTGGAAAGCAGAGTGGCTGGCTGATTTTTAGGGCAAATTTAGGGCAAATTGAAGACCGCTATAGGCCGTTGCTGGCCTTTCAAACGAGGCATTAGCCCCATCAATAATGGGCTGTAGCGGTCTGCGGTCTAGTCTGATCGGGTTCGAATCCCTATCTCTCCGCCATTACATAGAAAAAGCCCCGTAGCTGAATAAACTGCGGGGCTTTTTCGTTTTCAGCCTTTATTAACGGCTGCTTCAGGGAATTGTTGTAGTCCTGCCTAACGCTGAACAAGGCGCTCAGACGCTTTGCGATAAGCCTGATCTCGTTCACGTTTATCGACGGCGACCACGAACACCGTAACTTCCTGATCTATCACTTGATACACCAGCCTGTATCCGCTGCTATGCAGTTTGATCTTGTAGCAGTCAGGCAGCCCATGTAGGCGGTTAGCCTCAATACGTGGGTTGTTCAGGACTTCGACCAGCTTCTTCTTGAGTTGCTGACGGAGGGTGTCGCCGAGTTTCTGCCATTCCTTCAATGCACGCGCATCAAAATCAAGGCTATAGGTCATCCAAAGAAACCCTTACGCGTTGAGGCGATGCAAGACGCTCACGTACGGTCGCCATCAAGGCTTCATCCTCTTCAGTCATCAGCACAGGCTTAAATGGCAACTGGCCGCGTTCGGCAACATATTGCAACGCCTGACGTATCAGTTCAGAAGGTGTGACACCGAGTTTCTCCAGCTCTAGGTAGGCACGAGCTTTCAGGTCGTCATCGATACGGATGTTGATAGATGCCAAGAGATAGCTCCTTGTGTAATGACGTTGGTCATTACATTGGAGCAATCGGGTTTCATTGGCAAGTCTGTCTGGACATACGGCAGTCGCTCTCATCTGTTAATCCTACTTCTTGGCCGTCGGCTTTGCCGGGCGCTTTTTATCGGTTTCCTTCACCGTTTCCCTTGGTCTTCTCTTCGCCTCTTGCTCTGTTACGTATTCACCAGTGACCGCATCGCGATATCTCGTTGGCATATCAGCACCCTTGACAGTATGTCGCCACGGCGGCGACCTTTTGAGGCTAGCTTGCAGGCTTATGCACACAAGGTTCCTGGTGGGGTTCTGGTTACCAAGCTTTTCCGAAACAGGTGCTTACGTTGTGCAGGTTCGGCAGTTTTCGTGCAGGGTTGCGTTGGCTGGGGTTACATCATGAATAAGATCACCGCTGATTCTACCGAAGGGCACGCACGCAAAATCTTTTGCGTAGCCGATGATGTCGGCACCGAAGAAACCCTTATAAACGCCACCGAAACCCTCTCATCCGCCCTTCAATCCGCCTACCAATGCGCCGAAGATCCAGTCAGCACGCAGTCGCCCGTGATCATGGCCCTGGCTCAATTGATTGAGAACGCGCAAGCCTTGGTGGATGACGTCCTCGAGCATGACTTCCCCACGGCCAAATAAATACCTGCTCCCTGAAACGAAAAAAGCCTGCTGAACTCAACGCTCAGCAGGCTTTTTTGCGCCTACAACCCGGTCAGGCAGGCTGCGCCACCAGGCTATTACTCACCTTGCGCCCCAACACCAGCACGGTCGCAAACCCCAACCCCACCAACACAGTGGCCAGGCTCAACAACACCGAGCTGCCCATTTGGTCGACGATGCGCCCGCCAAAGAATGAACCCAGGGCGATGATCACCTGAAACAGCGCCACGAACAGCGGCATGCCTCGTTCCACATCCTTGGGCGCCACCACGAACATCCAGATGCTGGCGCAGGCCGGGAAAGCGCCAAAGGCAAAGCCCCAGAGCGCGATCAGCACCACGGCGCCTGTCATACCGGTGGCGAAGTAGGGGAACAGTGCAGTGCTGGTACCGATCATCAGCGCGACCAGCAGCAGGGTGTTGCGTACGCTGCGGTTGGCGGCGAAGCCGGCGAACACATTGCCCAGCACGCCCGCCACGCCATACAGCAGCAACAATGAGCCAATCGTTGGCCCGTCGAAGCCGGAGCTGTGTTTAAAGAACGGCGCGACATAGGTATACGCAGCAAAGTGCGCCAGGCCGATCAGCAGTACGGCGATCAACCCGACCCGCGCTTGTGGGTTGATAAACAAAGCTGGCAGGTCCCGGATCTGAATGGCTTTCTCAGGAGTGAGTCGCGGCAGCAGGAAGATTTGCGCCAACAGCACCGGAATGCCCACCAACGCCGTGACCAGGAAGGTCATCCGCCAGCCCATCAGGCCGCTGAGCCAGGTACCCACAGGCACGCCCAGAACGGTGGCCAGGGTCACGCCCATCATGATGATCGAGGTGGCCTTTGCTACGCCCACGCCCTTGGGCGCCAGCCGCCCGCTGAGGGCAATGGCCGTGGCCCAGAAGCCGCCGATGCTGATGCCGAGCAATACGCGGCCGAACAGCAGCAGGCTGAAATCATTAGCGAAGGCCACCACCAAGTTGGCGATGATCATTACCAATGTCAGGCCGATCAGCAAGTAACGACGGTCCATGGCGCCAATGCTGACCGACAGAAACGGCGCGGCGAGGGCAGCCATGATGCCGGGCAATGTCACCATCAATCCGGCGTGACCGGCACTGATGCCCAGATCGCTGGCGACGTCGTTGAGTACGCCCACCGGTAGGAATTCACTGGTCACCAGGGCAAAGGCACCCACGGCGACCGAAAGAATCGCCAACCACTGCTGTTTGACGCTTTGTTGATTATGTTCAGGATGCCCGCTAGGGGCCTGGCTCGCGCTTGGCATGGGATTGGGTTCCGGGAGGAATGTCGCCTGAAGCCAGGCGAGGAGGGAATGTGGGGCGATTATAGGAATCAGTGTCGGCAATCGTTCAGGCGCTCGTTTCGATAGTAATCATCAGTGCTATCGATGTGAGCAATCATTTTTCGGCCAACCGTTCCAGAAGGCACTCAATAAACACCCCCTCCGCCCGACTCAACTTCTGCTCCCGGTTCCACAACAGATGAATATCCACATCCGCAATCCCCTCATCCGGCGGCAACCGCCACAGCAGCCCGCGCTCCACATCGTCCGCCACCACATGAGTGGGTAAGCAGCCCAAGCCAAACCCGGCAATGACCAATCGCCGCACTTCTTCCAGGCTGGAGGATGACGCCACGATCCGCCCGCCAAACCCTTGCTGATCACGGAAAATAGTCAGCGGCGACAACATGCCGCCAATCTGGTCGCTGGTAAAACTCACGAAATTCTCCGATTGCAGATCCCCTTCGACTAACCCTGTGCGTCCGAACAATGGGTGGTGTTTTCCACAAAAGAACGCATAACGCTGACGCAGAAACAGATGCTGTTCCAGGCGCGGTTGTGGCCGGCGATTGAGGCTGAGCCCCAGGGTCGCGGTTTTTTCCAGCAGCGCGGCGACAATGTCTGAGCTGCGCATCACTTCGACTTCCAGATCGACCCGTGGATGTTCGCGATGAAAACCCGCGAGAAAGTCATCGAAAGTGTCGGAATTAATCCGGCTGATCATCAGCAAGCGCACTTTGCCGATCACTTCATCACCCGGCTTTTGCAGGGCGTTGCTCATCTGCGAGACCTGGCCGTACATCTCTCCGGCAATGGCGAAGATCTGCTCACCGGCTTCGGTGAGCACGAAGCGCGGGCCACGGCGCAGGATGAGCTGGCAATCCAGCTGTTCTTCCAGGCGCTTGAGCGCCTGGCTGATGGCCGGTTGCGTCAGATGCAGGCGGGCGGCGGCGCGGCTGATGCTCAGTTCCTGGCCGATCACGCGGAAGGTGCGCAGCAGGTTCCAGTCCAGGCGGTCATTGAGCAGAGGGTGAATATCGCGGCGGAATTCGGGCATGGCGGCGCTTGATAATAAGCAGTTCTTATAATCAAGATAATAAATAGAAAATTGACTAATCATAGCCCCTGGCCGAAAAATCGGGTTTAACGAGCGCCACCAGAGCGCACCGGTTTGACTTTCTCCTGCCAAAAAAATAAACAAAGGAGCCAGCCTCATGAAGCCTTCCGCTTCGCCGCAGCCTCGCCGTGCTGCGGCCGCCGCCTTTATCGGCACCATGATCGAGTGGTACGACTTTTACATCTATGCCACCGCTGCAGCGCTGGTGTTCGGTCAACTGTTCTTCCCCTCCGACGATAAATTGTTCAGCACCATGGCCGCGTTCGGCACCTTCGCCGTCGGCTTTTTTGCGCGGCCGTTGGGCGGCATCGTGTTCGGTCATATCGGCGACCGCATCGGCCGCAAGAAATCCCTGGTGATTACCCTCGTGATGATGGGCGTGGTCACGGTGTGCATCGGCCTGTTACCGACCTATGCCCAGATCGGCGCTGCCGCACCGGTGCTGTTGATCCTGTTGCGGGTGGTGCAGGGTATTGCGGTTGGCGGCGAGTGGGGTGGGGCGGTGTTGATGGCTGGCGAGCACGCGCCGAAAGGGCGGCGTAATTTCTTTGCATCCTTCGCGCAGTTGGGCAGCCCGGCCGGTTTGATTCTTTCCTTGCTAGCGTTCAGTGCCGTCACTCGTTTACCTGAAGAGGACCTGCTCAGCTGGGGCTGGCGCCTGCCGTTCCTGGCCAGTGCCTTGCTGTTGATCGTCGGCCTCGCGATTCGCCTGGGTGTGAACGAGTCGCCGGAGTTCCTCGAAGACAAGGCTCTGGCGGAAAAAGCGCGAGCGATCAAGCAGGACCAAGCCCCCGTGCTGGAAGTGCTGAAGACCGCTTGGCGTCCACTGTTGTTGTGCATTGGCGCCAATACGTTGGGGATTGCCGGCGTGTATTTCACCAACACCTTCATGATTGCCTACAGCACTCAGCAACTTAATCTGCCGCGCTCGTTGATTCTGGAATGCCTGTTCTTCGTCGCCATTATTCAGTTCTGCGTCCAGCCGCTAGCCGCCTGGGTGGCGGAGAAGGTCGGCGCTACCCGGTTTCTGTGCGCCATGTGCGTGCTGGCAATGGCCTCGCCGTACCCGATGTTCGTCCTGGTCAGCAGCGCTCAGGCACCGTTGATCATCCTCGGCATTGCCCTGGCGGTGGTGTGCATGGCGTCGTTCTACGCCGTCATCGCAGGTTTTGTCAGCGGCCTGTTTGAAACCCGTGTGCGCTACACCGCGATCTCCCTGGCTTACCAGGTATGCGGCGCGCTGGCCGGCGGCCTGACACCGTTGATCGGCACCTGGCTGGCCCATCAATACCTGGGCCAATGGTGGCCGATGGCAGTGTTTTACAGCGTGATCGCGGCGGTTTCGTTGGTGTGCGTACTGGCCTTGTCCCGCCGCCATGCCACGGCCCACCGCCTGGAAATGGCACACAGTTGAGGGAGTCAGCAATGTTGAAGATTAATGGCGAGCGCCTGTGGCGTAGCCTGATGGACATGGCCGAGATCGGCGCGACCGCACGCGGTGGCAGCTGCCGCCTGGCGTTGAGCGCTGAAGACAAGGCCGGTCGTGAGCTGTTCAGCCACTGGTGTAAAGCAGCCGGCCTGACGTTGAGCGTGGATGCCATCGGCAACCTGTTCGCCCGCCGCGCGGGCACCGACAATGACGCCGCCCCGGTGATGATGGGCAGCCACCTGGATACCCAGCCCGAAGGCGGACGCTTCGATGGGGTGTACGGCGTGTTGGCTGGCCTGGAGGTCATCCGCAGCCTCGACGACCACGGCATCCAGACGCGCAAGCCGTTGGAAATTGCAGTGTGGACCAACGAGGAGGGCGCCCGTTTCACCCCGGCGATGCTGGGCTCGGCGGTATTCACCGGCACGCTCGCCCTGGACAAGGCACTGGCCACCGCCGATGTCGACGGTATCAGCGTGGCCGAGGCATTGCGCGCCACCGGCTACAACGGTGAGCGCCCGTTGGGTGGCGCGGTGGATGCGTATTTCGAAGCGCATATCGAGCAAGGCCCGATCCTGGAGGACAACGCCAACAGCATCGGCGTAGTCACCGGTGGTCAAGCGATTCGCTGGCTCGATGTACGGGTCGAAGGCATGGCCGCGCACGCTGGCACCACGCCGATGCCGTTGCGTAAAGATGCGCTGTACGGCGCGGCAAAAATGATCCAGGCCCTGGAAAACCTCGCTGCCGATTTTGCCCCACAGGGCCTTACCACTGTGGGTGAACTGAGCATCGCCAAGTCGTCGCGCAACACCATCCCCGGCTTGCTCAACTTTACCGTCGACCTGCGCCATCACCGCGACGCCGACATCGACGCCATGGAGCAGCAAGTGCGTGCACGCCTGCAGGCTATCGCGGACAACCGTGGCCTGAGCGTCACCATCACGCCTCACTGGATCAGCCCGGCTACGCCGTTCGACGCTGAGTGCGTGGCTTGCGTGCAGGCTGCGGTGGACGGCTTGGGCTACAGCCAGCAGACCATCGTCAGCGGCGCCGGCCACGATGCGATTCACCTGGCGCGCTATTGCCCCACCGCGATGATCTTCATCCCCTGCGTCGGCGGCCTCAGCCACAACGAAGCCGAGGATGTCTTGCCCGACGATGTGCGCCAGGGTACCGATGTCTTGCTCAACGCCGTCTTGAAACGCGCCGGGCATGTTCATTTCTAAAGGCCGACGCCGCACCCCTGTGGGAGCTGGCTTGCCTGCGATTGCGCACTGTCAGAGAGCAATGTACTGCCTGATTCACCGCCATCGCAGGCAAGCCAGCTCCCACAGGTTCTGTGTTTATCCAGGAGCAACTCATGAAGACGTTTTTTCACCCCGAACAACTCCTGCATCACCCGCGTAGCTACTATTCCCGCGGCCAGATGCGCACGCCCCAGGAGGTTCCCGAGCGAGCGCGCAACCTGCTGTTGGCTGCGCAAACCCTGGGCTTCGATATCCAGCAACCGACCGATTGCGGTATGGATCCTTTGCTCGCGGTGCACGGCGGCGACTACCTGGCTTTTCTTCAAGAAGCTCACCAGCGCTGGAAAGAAATTCCCGAAGACTGGGGCGACGAAGTCATGTCCAACATCTTCGTGCGTGAACCCAATGCCTTGCGCGGCATCCTGGCTCAGGCGGCACGCTACCTGGCCGATGGCAGTTGCCCCATCGGTGAATTGACCTGGCGCTCGGCTTATTGGTCAGCCCAAAGCGCCATCGCCGCAGCGGGAGACATCCTCGATGGCGCCCCTGCCGCCTACGCCTTGTGCCGGCCGCCGGGCCATCACGCCCGCTTCGACGCGGCCGGTGGCTTCTGTTACATCAACAATGCGGCCGTGGCTGCGCAAGCGCTGCGCCAGGGTTTCCAGCGTGTCGCGGTGCTCGATACCGATATGCATCACGGCCAGGGCATCCAGGAAATTTTCTACGACCGCGACGACGTGCTGTATGTGTCGATCCACGGCGACCCGACCAACTTCTATCCTGGCGTGGCAGGCTTTGCCGAGGAAAAAGGCAACGGCACCGGCGAGGGGTACAACCTCAACCTGCCGATGCCCCATGGTGCCAGCGAAGCGGTGTTCTTTGAAAAACTGGAGCAGGCCCTGGCAGCGGTGAATGACTTCTCGGCGGATGTGCTGGTGTTGTCACTGGGCTTCGATATCTATGAGCTGGACCCACAAAGCAAAGTCGCGGTGACGCGGGAAGGCTTTGCGCGGTTGGGAGCCCGCATCCGTGCGCTGGGGTTGCCCTGCGTGATCGTGCAGGAAGGCGGGTATCACTTGGAAACGTTGGACAGTAATGCCCAGGCGTTTTTCGGTGCACCAGCGGCTTGGAACGCGCTATCAGACCCTTTATTAAAGGGTGTTTGAACGCTAAAAGCCTGCTGATCAGTTTTCAGCAGGCTTTTCAGCCCTTGTCGGGTGCTCGTTCTGATCTGCGTGCAACAACGCCGTGTAATCTTGCCCGCCGTAAAACACCCCCACTATTGATACCGTTTTGAAGTCAGGCTTCACCCTGAAAGCAATAATGGTGCTGCGACGATAGTGAGTGATGCGCAAGTCTTTCAGCAGGTCGTCACGGCGCATGCCACGCAAGGGAAACAGGGCAAGGCTTTCACAGTAGCTGACAAGATTGTCGATAAAACGCGCCGCTTCAGGAGGGGAGCCGACATCGCTGATGTAGTCTTCAAGGGCATCGAGTTGCGCCAAGACCTCGGGCGAAAAAACTACCGAGTAGCTCACGCTTCCCCTGTGCCTTTGCGCTGACGTCTGGCGGCCATATGTTCGCGGACCTGTTCTGGCGATAACCCAAGCTCAGGCTTCGCCTCAAGGGCGGTCGCTGCGGGGATGACTTCGGCTCTGAGCCAATCCTCCATGGCGCGATCACGCGCCAGCAACGCCCGCAGGCCGTCGCGAATCACTTCACTTTCGCTGGCATATTCGCCAGCAGCCACCTTGGCTTTGACCAGAGCCGCCATTTCAAGGGGCAAGGTGATGCTCATTTGCTGGGTTGAGCGCATGGGTGTATCCGCCTGAGGTGAGTGGGATTCAATCCTACTCGACCATTGGCGCGATGCAAGAAGCAACTGATCGATGCCGATGCCCGGCGCCTCGTCGTCCATCCAGAAGGGGTAGGTTTCCATGAGTTGCTACGTCTCCAGTTGTGTAGGTCAGGCCGAAAGTATTGACCCGTTTTGGCGATCGCGTTGCCGTAGGTGGCTGATAACCTGCTGATATGTATGACTTCATATGTGTAACAGGATGATCTCGGCAAACCATCTAGGCACACATGGCGTCCCACCGGCTCCCATACGATAATGCTCGTCACCTCGACCACCTTTGGCCTGCCTCCCGTGATCATCAACTTCGACCTCAACGACCTCCAAGCTTTCCGCGCCGTGGTGGACAAGGGCAGTTTTCGTGGCGCTGCCGAGGCCATCCGTATCTCGCAACCGGCCCTCAGTCGGCGTATCGAAAAGCTCGAATCCGCGCTGGATGTAAAGCTGTTCGAACGCACCACGCGACGGGTCAGCCTGACCATGGTCGGGCGTGCATTTTTACCCCAGGTCGAGCGCATGCTCGACGATCTCGACATCGCGCTGATGGGTATCAGCAACGTCGCCTCGACGCGCATGGGTAATGTCACCATCGCCTGCGTGCCGTCTACCGCGTACTACTTCATGCCCCACGTAATCTCCGAGTTCCACAAGCTGTATCCGAAGATTCGCCTGCGGGTGCTGGATGCCAGTGCCGGCGAGGTGTGCAATGCGGTGGCCAGCGGCGAGGCGGACTTTGGCGTGAGTTTCAGCGGTAGCCTGGCCGATGAGGTGGAATTCGAGTTGCTGCTGCAGGAGCGCTACGTGCTGGCCTGCCGGCGTGATCACCCTCTGGCTGGGCGTGACAGCGTGAGCTGGACCGAGGCCTATGAGCATGACTACATCGAGGTGGACAAGACGTCGGGCAACCGCTTCCTGCTCGACCAGGCCTTGCGTGGGGTGCGGGTGAAAAAGCCGAGTATCTGCGAGACGCACCACGTGACCACCATGATCGGGCTGGTGGAGGCGGGGCTGGGAGTGGCGATGGTGCCGTCGATTGCGATGCCGGCGCACACTCACCCGATTCTGGTCAGTGTGCCGCTGGTGGAGCCTCAGGTGCTGCGCAATGTGGGCTTGATCAAGCGCCGCGGGCGGACGTTGCCACCGGCGGCGCTGGAGTTGGAGCGACTGGTACGGGAGATGCCGTTCCGGTCAGCGTGACACCGAGTCCAGGCCGGTGGATTGCACCTCCTGCTGGGCCTCGGGCGATGCCATGAACTGCAACAGTGCCTTGGCCTGCTCAGGGTGTTTGGCGTTCACTGGAATACCGGCGGCGAAACGGGTAACGGACTGCACGTCTTCCGGGATCTTGCCTACGAACGTCACGCCCTTGACTGGCAACAATTCCGCCACTTGTTGCAAGCCGACCTCGTAATCACCCTTGGCCACCTGTTCGCCCACCGGCACGCGTTGGATCATGGTGCCCTTGGCCGGCATGCCGAGCTTCTTGAACAATTCCTTCTCGACATAAACGCCGCTTGCGCTATCCGAATAGGCCACCGATTTGGCTTTGCTCAGCACGGCCTTCAACTCGGCGTCTGTATTGATCACAGGTTTGGCCGCACCTTCCTTCACCACCAGGCCAATCCGCGAGTCGGCCAGCTCCACGCGGGACGCGGGATCGACTTTGCCTTGTTTGATCAACTCATCCAGGGCATAGCCGACCATGATCACCACATCGGCCTGTTCGCCACGGGCCAGGCGGTTGGGAATCGCTTCCGGCGCCTTGCCCATGGACGGGCCAAGGATGGTGTCGAGGGTGTCACCGCTTTGCTCGGCGTATTGCGGGCCGAGCAATTTATACGCGGCGGTGAAGCCGCCCGAGGTCATGACCTTGAGTTGTTCGGCCTGGGCTGATAGCGCCAGGGTGCCGAGGACGACAGCAGCGAGGGTCTTGAGCAGCGGCTTCATTGCGCAGCCTCCTGCATGACTTGGCCGCGGGTATTGGCGCGGCGATACAACGCCAGGGTCGAACACAATGCACACAGCGCGGCGAATATCATCCAATACGCAGGTGAAGCCTTGTCTTCGGTGATGTGAATGAACCAGGTGGAGATCGCTGGCGTGAAGCCACCGAACACTGCTGTCGCCAGGCTGGAGGCCAG
>NZ_BCBO01000023.1:0-10954 GCF_001320835.1 Pseudomonas sp. NBRC 111138
CGACGGTAAACACCTGTTCACGTGCCGCAGCACTTGGGTACTTGAGCACGTTCTGCGCCAGCGTCCGTGCATGCGCCGACAACGTGCCGTCCACCGAGCGCAATGCCAGTTGATGGGCTAGCACTTGTCGGCGCAATGCGACCAATTGCTCCTCCGTGTTGGGTTGGGAGGGCTCGCCAGCCCCCCAGAATGTATTCAGGCTCAACGTGATGGCTATTTCCAGCCTGGCGGCCAGGGTTGTCGTCGAGGCATTGGCAGAGAGGATTTTATCGGTGTCCAGGGTGTTGCATTCGCGGTAGAAGGCGCCGCTCTCCTGGGTCAGATAAGACTCTGCGCCAGGCGCGCGTAAGGTGGCCAGCAGCGAGCCCAGTGGTTCGCAGGACAGCAGGTGCTTTTGTCCTTCCTGGTCTTCGCGATAGCGGCTATAAAAAATCTGGTTGGGATTGATGGGCAGATGTGCATCGGGAAACATCTCGGCCAATTGCTGCTGGTACACGCGGCCGACACTCGGCTGTCGCCTTACCAGCTCAGAGGTCTGTGCATTGAGTTTGTCGAGTTCACGGGTGAGGTAAGCCAGTTGTTCTTCGGCAGAAAGTGAAGCCGGCGGCACGACCGCAAGCGTCATCGGTTGCACGGTAGGGGTTGACGTGCTGTCGGCCGGCAGCGGTTGTGGTTCGTCAGTGGATGATTCTTTGAGGGTGGGCAATGAATTGTGCATGAGTAAACTCTTATAAAAGAGCGCGGCGCACCGAGGTGCAGCGAGCCCTGCTGAATATGAGTTTGCGAGTTTAGGGTGGCCGAAACTGGACCCTGCGGTGTATGTATGTCGGAAAAAATCGCCCTGCACTCGCGAGTTGCGTGTGCAGAATGCGCGTGGGATCCTTGGCCGCTTTTCAATCCGAGAGAGGGCCTTCCATGTCCAAGACTATCCGCATTGCAGCCGCGCTGTTGGTCCGTGGCGACGGTCAAACCCTGCTTGTGCGCAAGCGCGATACCCTGGCTTTCATGCAACCGGGCGGCAAAATCGACGCCGGCGAGCAACCTGCCGAGGCGCTCGTCCGTGAGTTGCACGAGGAGCTGAACCTGCGCGTTGATCCGAGCCAAGCCGTCTATCTTGGCCAGTTCTCGGCACCCGCGGCCAACGAACCGGGTTTTACCGTAGAGGCGGAGTTGTTCAAGGTGCAGGTCGACGTCGCCGTCACCCCTGCAGCAGAGATTGAAGAGGTGTGCTGGATCGATCCCATGGGCGAAGGTGACTTGCATCTGGCGCCATTGACGCGCGATTTGATCCTGCCGTTCTATCGTGATTCGCTGGCTACCGCATGATGATTCGCCCGCTGGACGCCGACGATGCGCAAGCCTATCGGGCATTGATGCTCGAGGCCTATGGCGCGTACCCGCAAGCGTTCACGTCCAGTGTCGCGGAGCGCGCCTCGATGCCATTGAGCTGGTGGGAAAAGCGTCTCGACAGCCCGCTGGATTGCCTGTTGGGCGGCTTTGATGGGGCGCGACTGGCCGGCATCGTCGGCCTGGCCTACGAGCCTCGCGAAAAGGCGCGGCACAAGGTGACCTTGTTCGGCATGTACGTGACCGAGGCTTATCAACAGCAAGGGCTGGGGCGGCAGCTGGTGCAAGCCGCACTGGAAGAAGCCCGCCGCCACCCGCGCCTCAAACTGATCCAGCTGACCGTCACCGCCGGCAATGACGCGGCCTTTGCGCTCTACCAGCGCTGCGGTTTCATTCAGTACGGCCTGGAGCCACTGGCCGTGCGGGTAGGCGTCGAATACTTCGACAAGATCCACATGTGGCGCGAGCTACATTGATCGTTCCAACGCTCTGCGTGGGCACGCATCCCGTGACGCTCCGCGTCACCACGTGGACGCAGAGCGTCCTTGGCGGCATTCCCACGCAGAGCGTGGGAACGATCGGCACTCGCCCGCACACTCAGAGCCCGCTCAACGCACCGCGCTTACGCCATCCAAGGTGGAAAACGAGGTGTCCTTGGCCGTCAGCAAGAAGTCGCGCATATAAGGTGCATCCAGCATGTCGGCACGAATGCCCGCATACAAGGTGGCGAACAAACCCTTCTCACCCAACCGCTTGGCCTTCACATACCCGCGTGAGCTGTATTCATGCAGCGCCCAGTGGGGCATACCGCACACCCCACGGCCGCTGGCCACCAGTTGCATCATCATCACGGTCAGCTCCGAAGTCCGCACCTGGGCCGGTTCAACGTCGGCCGGTTCCAGGAAGCGGGTGAAGATGTCCAGGCGGTCACGTTCCACCGGGTAGGTGATCAGGGTTTCTGTCAGCAGGTCTTCCGGCACGATGTAGGACTTGTTCGCCAACGCGTGCTGGTTGGCCACCGCCAGCATGGCTTCGTAGGTGAACAGCGGCACGTAGGTGATACCCGGCAGTTCCAGCGGGTCGGAGGTCACCACCAGGTCCAGGTCGCCACGGGCCAGGGCCGGCAGCGGCGCGAAGGCAAAGCCCGAGGCCAGGTCCAGCTCGACTTCCGGCCAGGCATCGCGGAACTGGTCGATGGTCGGCATCAGCCACTGGAAACAACTGTGGCATTCGATCGCCATGTGCAAGCGCCCAGCGGTACCCCCGGCCAGCCGCGCAATATCGCGCTCGGCACCGCGCAACAACGGCAGGGTGGCGTCGGCCAATTGCAGCAGGCGTAGGCCGGCGCTGGTGAAGCGCACCGGTTTGGTCTTGCGCACGAACAGTGGCATGCCCAGGCGCTCTTCCAGTTCCTTGAACTGATGGGAGAGGGCGGACTGGGTCAGGTGCAGGCGTTCGGCGGCTTCCACCAGGCTGTCGGCTTCGCGCAAGGCGTGCAGGGTTTTCAAGTGACGGATTTCGAGCACAGGCGCTCCATGAAGAAAATTTGCGACGAAAACGGAATGCTTGATTTTGTCTCATGTTGTGGGGCGTGTCGACCATGACCACTGGGCGCTCTTCATCAAACTGTCATCGAACTGTGGCAGCGCGCTTGAACAAACTTCATCAGACTCGCGCTCTACTGGGGTTCTGCGTTTTGGTGTTTTTCATGCGTGCGTTGTTTTTAGTGGCCGCTCTACTGTTCGGCCTGCCGTCTTTTGCGGCGTCTCGATGTGATGTCAATGTCCCGACCCAAACGGTCGACCTGGCTCAGGTGAGCATCGCCTATCAAAGTATCGGCCGTGCGTCCGAC
The DNA here is from genome assembly GCF_001320835.1 of Pseudomonas sp. NBRC 111138. Classification (NCBI taxonomy): domain Bacteria; kingdom Pseudomonadati; phylum Pseudomonadota; class Gammaproteobacteria; order Pseudomonadales; family Pseudomonadaceae; genus Pseudomonas; species Pseudomonas sp. NBRC 111138. The sequence continues at coordinate 3,200 of NZ_BCBO01000023.1, forward strand.
CCTGCGTTGCTGCTGGTAATGGGCCTGGGCGGGCAGTTGATTCACTGGCCGGACGAAGTGGTGGTGGCCCTGTGCGAACAAGGCTTTCGGGTGATTCGCTACGACAACCGCGACGTCGGCCTGTCCACCTGGCGGCAGGCGCCGGCGAGCGCCAACCTGACCTTCGAAGTGCTGCGCTACAAGCTCGGCTTGCCGGTGGCTGCGCCTTATACGTTGACCGACATGGCCGACGACGCCCTGGGCTTGATGGACGCGCTGCAGGTGCAGCAATTTCACGTACTCGGCGCGAGCATGGGCGGCATGATCGCTCAACACCTGGCGGCCATGGCGCCACAGCGCGTGGAAAGCCTGACCCTGATCATGACCAGCTCCGGCGCCGAGGGCTTGCCCGCGCCGAACGCGGCGCTGGTGCAATTGCTCTCGCGGCGCAGCGCGCCCAATCGTGAGGTGGCGCTGGAGCAACAGGCGGATTTGCTCGCGGCGTTGGGCAGCCCGGATATCAAGGACGATCGCCAGGCGTTGCTGCACCAGGCGGCGCTGTCCTATGACCGCGCCTTCAACCCCGAAGGCGTGAAGCGCCAGATCATGGCAATCCTGGCCGAGCCAAGCCGTGTGCCCTTGCTCAACCAACTGCGCGTGCCTGCGTTGGTCGTCCACGGCACCGCCGACCCTTTGCTGCCGGTGATGCACGGCGTGCACCTGGCCGCGCATATCCAGGGCAGCCAGTTGAAATTGATTCCCGGCCTGGCCCACCGTTTTCAGGAAGCGTTCAAGGCGCCCTTGCTGGCGGCGGTGTTGCCCTACCTGCAAGCCCATCGCCAGGATGCCGCGCACTGGGCGCAGATCGATTTGAGCGAGCCTTCGAAGGTGCTGTGAAGGTGGTGTATCGTGCAACCTTTATGTATACGCATGACTGCACGCGAGGTTGCCCACCATGAGTACTCCCCTGAAAATCGATTTCGTCAGCGACGTATCCTGCCCCTGGTGCATCATCGGCCTGCGCGGCCTGACCGAAGCCCTCGACCAGCTCGGCAGCGAAGTGCAGGCCGAGATTCATTTCCAGCCGTTCGAACTGAACCCGAACATGCCCGCCATCGGTCAGAACATCGTCGAGCACATTACCGAAAAGTACGGTTCCACGGCTGAAGAGTCCCAGGCTAATCGTGCGCGTATCCGCGACATGGGCGCCGCATTGGGCTTTGCGTTCCGCACCGACGGCCAGAGCCGTATCTACAACACCTTCGACGCGCACCGCCTGTTGCATTGGGCCGGGTTGGAAGGTTTGCAGTACAACCTCAAGGAAGCGCTGTTCAAGGCGTATTTCAGCGATGGCCAGGATCCTTCCGACCACGCGACCCTGGCGATCATCGCCGAGAGCGTTGGGCTGGACATTGCGCGCGCCGCCGAGATTCTTGCCAGCGATGAATACGCCGCCGAGGTCCGCGAGCAGGAGCAGCTGTGGGTGTCTCGTGGGGTGAGTTCGGTGCCGACCATTGTCTTCAATGACCAATATGCGGTGAGCGGTGGGCAACCGGCGGAAGCCTTCGTCGGCGCGATTCGCCAGATCATCAACGAATCGAAATCCTGAGGCCGAGCACGCAGCAAAATGTGGGAGCTGGCTGTCAGTTGCAAATGAGTTGGCTGAAACACTGCCATCGCAGCATAGGTATCTACACAGCTTTGGTGTGACGCTGGACCTGTGGCGAGGGAGCTTGCTCCCGTGACGGACTGACAGTCCGGCGCCTATCTACCTGACACCCCGCGATTCAAATGTGGGAGCTGGCTTGCCTGCGATGGCGGCCTACCAGCCAATGCCTATCTACCTGACACCCCGCGATCAAACTGTGGGAGCGGGCTTGCTCGCGAAGGCGGCCTGACAGGCGACACAGTTGGACCGTGTACATATCCATTGCTGCGGTAACGGCCACTTAGGGTTCCGCTCTGACAGCGGCTCACTTTTGAAAAGCGCAAAAGTAAGCAAAACGCTCTTGCCCCACCACTCGGCACCTCGCTTAGGCTCGGTGTGCCCGAACACAGGCTTGAATCCGTGGGCCGCCGCCACGCGCCATCCATGGCGCGGGGCGGCTAACCCGGCGTCCTGCCGGGTTACCCACGAATTCAAGCCTGCGTTCGGCCAGCGTGGTTTAACGGGGCGCCTAAAATCAAAAGCCAGAGCAAGATCACAAGCAGAGCAAGATCAAGAACGGCTCGCTTCGCATCGTAGTTACCGTCTGCGCTACAGCCTACAAAGTTGTGTAGATACCTATGGCCATCGCAGGCAAGCCAGCTCCCACATTTGATCTGTGTCGGCATTAAGAGAAGCACTGGCCCATCCCTTGCATTACCCCCCTAAAGCCCAACCGGCCTGCGGTTGGGCACTGCCATTAGGGGTGAAACTTACCTTGAATATTCTTGACCTTGACCACAGCCTCACCGGCCAGGCACCGATTGCCCTGCGGTTGGCCAGCGGTCGGGCCACGCGCCTGGACCTGCTGGACCTGGGCCCGAAATTGCGTTTGTGGTCCACCGAAAAAACCTGGAAGCGTTTCGTCGAGCGCCTGGCCCAACGGCCACGGCCCCGTGACGCGCGTCCGGAAATCCTGTTTGTCGGTTCCGGGGATTATCACCACCTTACGCCGGCGTTTTTGGCCGACCTCAAAGAGCCCGTCAGCCTGATTCACTTTGACAACCACCCCGACTGGGTGCGCTTTGCGCCCAAGCGGCACTGTGGTTCGTGGGTCAACCGGGCGCTGAAGATGCCAGCGATCCAACGCATCGTCACCCTCGGCCCGTGCAGCGATGACCTGCATAACCCGCAACTGCGCGGCGGCAACCTTGGCGCCCTCAAGCGCGGGCGTTTGCAGCTGTTTCCCTGGCAGCATCCGCCGTCCAAGGTCTGGGGCCGGGTGGGGGACGGCGCCGGCCACCAGCAACAGGAAAACCACCTGCACTGGCGCAACCTGGCGGACCTGGATTGGGGCGCCTTCCTCGACCAGATGATTGCCAGCCTGCCCACCGAGGCGATCTGGATCACCATCGACAAAGATGTGCTCGCCAGTGAAGACGCCGCCACCAACTGGGACCAGGGCGGCATGCGCCTGACCCATTTGCTCCAGGCCCTGCGGGCGTTGGCGGCGGGTAAACGCATCATTGGCATTGACGTCTGCGGTGAGTTCGCTACGCCGGCATTCAGCAACGCGTTCAAGCGCTGGGAAGCCAAGTCCGACCAGCCGCCACCGGAGCGCTGGAGCCCGCAAGACTTGCAGCGCAATGCCGCAACCAATGAAGCCTTGATCGACCTGTTTGAGGAGCTGTTCCCGTGACCCTGACCGTGGTGCTGTTACTGGCGTTTTCCATCGTCCTCGATGTGATTGGCCAGCTGTGTTTCAAATTGGGCGTGGACCGTTTGCCGCAACTCGATGGCGGTTTTCGCCTGCGTGCGTTCTGGGGCCAGGTGTTCAATGCGCCGCTGTTGTGGGCCGGCGTCGGCGCCTACGTGATTGAGTTTTTTGTGTGGCTCGAAGCGCTGTCCCGTGCGCCCTTGAGTCTGCTGTTTCCGCTGGCGGCGTTGGCCTATTGCCTGGTGGTACTGGCAGGCAGGGTGGTGCTCAAGGAGACCGTCAGTCGGCGTCGTTGGCTGGGCACGCTGGTGATTACTTTAGGTGTGATGTTGGTAGCGATCGCGGGGAATCAGGCATGACAACGCAAACAATCAATACCGGCTGGCTGCACGGGCGTGTTGGCACCCTGGTGCTATGGGCACTGCTGATCGCCACCGAAAGCGCCGGGCAGTTGTTCACCAAGGTGGCCGGCGATCAGTTGGGGCCGATGGACTTCAGTTGGCAATGGCTGGCGGACGTGGCGCGCAACCCGGGGATTCTGGCGGCGATTGCCAGCTATCTGGGTGCGTTTTTTGTGTGGATGCTGATCCTGCGGCGTAGCAGTTTGTCCCTGGCGTTTCCGCTGAGTTCGCTGGTGTTTGTGGCGGTGCTGCTGGGCTCTTGGCTGGGGTTGGGGGAGCACATCAGCGCGTTGCATTGGGTGGGCGTGGTGGTAATTATCGGTGGTATCGCACTGTTGGCTGAGGGCGAGGAACACTGAAGATAGAGCTATGAAACACAGGCCCATTGTGGGAGCGGGCGTGCTCGCGAATGCGGTGGATCAGTGAAGTATCGGGTGACTGACACACTGCTTTCGCGAGCAAGCCCGCTCCCACATTTTGCTCCCAGGTGATTCAGTCAAAGGTGTAGCTGATCGCCGTCTGCACCTGGCCCTGATTCACATGGCCAGCCTCCTTGACGATGCTGCTCTTGGCCGCCGACCCCACCAGGTGTACCCAGCTGGCGCTGGTCAGCAGCGACCAATGGGGCGCCAGGGGGAAGGCGAAGCTTTGGCTCAGCGTCACGTTCTGGAAGCCCCCGCTCGCTTTATAGGGCCGCAAGCCTGAAGCGACAGCTTCGTTGTTGTCCACGCCGAAGAAGGTATTGGTCTGGCGCGCATCGGCAAAATGCGCAACCAGGCTATTGCTGCCGATAATCCCGCCACCCACGGGGTAACCCAGTTCTCCGCCGATTTTACCCAGGGCGCCGCTCTGGGAATGCCCGCCGCCCACGGCCTGGCCCAATTGCGCGTAGACCCGCCAGAAATCGGCCGGGGCGTATTGGACGAAGCCGCCCACCTCGGCCATGTCCGACACGTTGCGCAGGCCCTGCAACTCGCCGTTGGAAGTACGCCCCGGCAGGTAGTTGATATAGGGGCCCGCGGTAAGGCCGTGGGTATCCAGGGCGCTCCAGGTGAGGCCGTCATCGGTACTCAGGCTGACGTCACCCCAATCCAGGTCCAGGTAAGGCACAGGCCGGGTTTCGTAGCGGCTGCCGCTGGGGTCGTGGGGCTGATAGCTGAGGCCCGCGCCCACGTCGCCCGTGATGCCTTCTGCCCACGCGGCGCTGCAAAGGCCCCACCCTCCAAGTAAACCGGTGAATACAGCAGCAGCGAGCTTGGACATGGGGACGTTTCCTGAAGGTGGGCAGGCGCGCATGAACGCGCAAACCGACGCGCCTGCGCAAGCACTCATGTTGTTTGTAGCAAGCTACAAAAATTGTAGCTCCCGCGACACCTATCACCGCGCATTTCGCCCTAACCCCCAGCCCTGCGGGGTTTTCGCCAGTTGGCACAGTCCCTGCTCTATCCCTTGGCAAGCGCATACAGCGCGCTCCTCCAAGGCCCTTTACCTAAAGGAAAGGCAGATGATCAACTGGCATATCGTGTGTGACTTCGACGGGACCATTACTCCCACGGATGTCATCGACAACGTCCTCCAACGCTTCGCCGGCCCCGAGTGGGAAACCATTGAGCAGGAATGGCTGGATGGGCATATCGGTTCACGCGAATGCCTGAGCCGCCAACTGGCGCTGATCAAGGCCACCCCGGCTGAACTGCTGGCGTACTTTGACAGTGTCGAGATCGACCCGGACTTCCCGGATTTCGTCGATCACGTCATGGGCCTGGGTGCTTCCATCGAAGTGGTCAGCGACGGCATCGAGCAGGGCATTGCCCGCATCCTTTCGCGCAACTACGTGACCCTGCTGCCGATCCTCGCCAACCGCCTGCGCCAGGTTGACCAGGACAGCTGGCGCATCGACTTCCCGTATGCCAGCGATGCCTGTCGCGCTGCTGCCGGCAACTGCAAGTGCAAATCCACGCCGCGCAACAAGCGCGTGCTGGTGATCGGCGACGGCAAGTCCGACATGTGCGTGGCCTCCACCGCCGACTTCGTGTTCGCCAAGGGCAGCCTCGCCGACTACTGCGTCGCCCACCAGATCCCTCATGCGCGCTTCGACACCTTTGCGCAAGTGCCGGCGTTGCTGGCCAAGCTGCCACAAGGCCTCGCCGCCAACGCCACCACCTTCAACACCTCTTCTGACAATCAGGAACTCTTCCATCATGTCTGATATCCGTATCGCTACCGCCGAAGACCAGGTGCTTCTGGATAAAGAAGCCAAGTATTGCTCCTACGGCGACACCGTTCACTACATCGAGCCGCCGCGTATTTTCAGCCGCTGCGAAGGCTCTTATGTGTGGGACACCGAAGACCAGGCCTACCTCGACCTGCAAATGTGGTACTCGGCCGTCAACTTCGGCTATGCCAACCCGCGCTTGAACAACGCGCTGAAAAAGCAGATCGACACGCTGCCGCAAATCGCCAGCCAGTACCTGCACAAAGGCAAGATCGAGCTGTCGGAAATGATCGCGGTCGATGCCAAGAACAAGTTCGGCCTCGACGGCCGTGTGCACTTCAACGTCGGCGGCTCGCAGTCGATCGAAGACTCCCTGAAAGTGGTGCGCAACGCCAGCAACGGCAAAAGCCTGATGTTCGCCTTCGAAGGCGGTTACCACGGCCGCACCCTCGGCGCCTCGTCGATCACCTCCAGCTTCCGCTATCGTCGTCGCTACGGCCACTTTGGCGAGCGCGCCAACTTCATTCCCTTTCCTTACCACTTCCGTGGCCCGAAGGGCATGACCAAGGAAGAGTACGGCAGCCATTGCGTGCAGCAGTTCGCCCGCCTGTTCGAGACCGAATACAACGGCGTCTGGGACCCTAAGACCAACCAGTGCGAATACGCAGCCTTCTACGTCGAGCCGATCCAGGGCACTGGCGGCTACGTGATCCCGCCGATGAACTTCTACCGCGAACTCAAGCACGTCCTGGATCAGCACGGCATCCTGATGGTGTCCGATGAAATCCAGATGGGCTTCTACCGCACCGGTAAACTCTGGTCGATCGAGCACTTCGACGTGCAGCCGGACGTGATCGTGTTCGGCAAGGCGCTGACCAATGGCCTCAACCCGTTGGGCGGTATCTGGGCCCGTGAAGAGTTGATCAACCCGAAGGTGTTCCCGCCAGGTTCGACTCACTCCACCTTCGCCTCCAACCCGCTGGGCACCGCCGTCGGCCTGGAAATGTTCAAGATGACCAGCGAAGTCGACTACGGCGCCATGGTCATGGCCAAGGGCAAATACTTCCTGGAAGGCCTGCAAGACTTGCAAAAACGCTTCCCGATCATCGGCGATGTGGACGGCCTGGGCCTGGCGCTGCGCTGCGAAATCTGCGGCCCGGATGGCTTCACCCCGGACAAGGCGACCCTGGACTACATGGTCGAAGAAGGCATGAAAGGCGACATGCTGGTAGACGGCCAGAAACTCGGGCTGATCCTCGACGTAGGCGGTTACTACAAGAACGTGATCACCCTGGCGCCGTCGCTGGAAATCAGCTACCCGGAAATCGATCTGGGCCTGAAGTTGCTCGAGCAACTGCTGGTGCGAGCGACCACGCGGTGAATGCTCAAGGGATCGACCTCGGTGAAGGTACTGCCGGTTTCGTTCTCGGTGAAGGTCCGGTCGGGATCCTGTTGATCCACGGCCTGACCGGCACGCCGACCGAGTTGCGCCAGGTCGCGAAGGGCCTGGCCAAGGTGGGTAACTGCACGGTGTATGTGCCCACACTGGCGGGGCACTGCGGCGACAACAGCGACTTGCAGGCCACTGGCTGGCAGGACTGGTACGAAGGCGTGCGCAAGACCTTCGTACAGGTCAAGCAACGCCACGGGCAGGTGTTTGTCGGTGGCTTGTCCATGGGCGCGGTGATGTCGATGTATGTGGCGTCCGAACATCCTGGGCAAGTCGCCGGGTTGCTGATGTATTCCACCACCTTGAAGTACGACGGTTGGAGCATCAACAAGCTGGCGTTCCTCACGC
>NZ_BCBO01000024.1:0-19165 GCF_001320835.1 Pseudomonas sp. NBRC 111138
TGAAGATTCCATTCGGCGTACACATTTGCAGCTTCGAAGAGAAGCCGCCCTACGGCATCAAGAACGAGCGCCTGCGGGCCATCGTCGAGCGGCAGATGAAGGAAGGCGAGAGCAGCGAGGCGGGGTTGCTGACCATGGAAGGCATCACCGTGCGCGAGCTGCACCGCATGAACGCCGTGGTCAAGAAGCGCATGCCCCAGATCAAGGTGCCGGCGCTGGTGCTGCACTCCATCGAGGACGACATCACCAGCCGCTGGAACGCCGATTACGTGGAGCGCCACCTCGGCGGGCCGGTGACCAAGATCCTGTTGGACAACTGCTACCACATGATCACGGTCGATTTGCAGTACCGGCGGGTGATCGAGTTGAGTGCCAGGTTTGTCGAGCAGCACGCAGTGCAACTCAATCGTGTGGCGTGATTAGTTTACTTGTAGGAGCGAGCTTGCTTGCGCTGGGGTGCGAAGCACTCCCAAAAGCCTGCGACTGCTGCGCAGTCGAGCGGGAGCAAGCTCCCTCGCCACAGCAAGCTCGCTCCTACAGTAGAACGGTGTTGATAAGGAAAAACTGTGATAACCACCCAAGCCTTCCCGACCATCCGGGCTATCCAGCGCGATGCCTGGAACGACTGTTTTCCCGGTGCCCTGGAGGATTGGGACTATTACCTGGCCGTGGAAAACGCCGCGATCGATGACTTTCAGTGGCGTTACCTCGCGGTCTTCGAGGATCAAATGCTGGTGGCCGTGGCTGCCGCGTTCGTCACCCATTATCGCCTCGACACCACGGTGTCGGGGGCCGGCAAGCGCTTGACCGAGCGCCTGGAGCAGCTGTGGCCTGGCGTTTTGCAATTGGCGTTGTACGCCATCGGTTCGCCGGTGGCTGAACGCTGTGATGCCGGTGTCGCCAGCCATGTGCCCGAATCCCGGCGCCCGTTGCTGTTGCAGCAGTTACTGGAGGCTGCGCGCAGCGATGCCGACGCGCTCGGTATCGGCTTGCTGGCGGTCAAGGATGCGCCCACCAACGACCCGCATTGGACCCAGAGCTGCCTTGCCGCAGGTTTTCAAAGCATGCCCAGCTTGCCCACGGGGGTGTTGCCGCTGCCTTATGGCTCGGTGGATGCCTACCTGGGTTCGCTGGGCAAATCCACGCGCAAGGACCTGCGCCGAAAACTGCGCGCACCAGGGCCGCGGGTCGAGTGGCGGCGTAATATCGATGACGTGCTGCCCGAGGTCATGCGCCTGTATGAAGCCACGCTCGCGCGCGCAGACTTGCAGTTCGAACGCCTGCCCGCCGGTTACTTCACGGGCGTGCTCGAACACCTGCACGAGCGGGCGGTCTGTGTTCTGTACTGGGTGGACGAGCGCTTGGTGGCGTTCAACCTTATCCTGCTGGATGAGCATCGGCTGGTGGACAAGTTCTTTGGCCATGACCTTGAGTTCAGCCGCGAGTACAACCTGTACTTCCGCAGTTGGTTGACCAATGTCGACTATTGTATTGAACACCGTATTCCGGTGTACGAGTGTGGCCAGGCCGGGTATGCCAGTAAACTGCGCCTGGGGTGCGAGTTCGAGGGCAACAGCCTGTTCTTCCGCCACCGTAACCGGCTGGTCAACGGCCTGCTCAAGCTTGTAAAACTGTTTATTCGACCGGATCGTTCCGACCCTGCCATGGCTGCTGCGATAAGCGAAACCTGATGATTACCAAGACCCGCCAGAAAGCCCGCCCCTTTGCCATCTCGCGTTGGAGCGTCCAGCGCAAGCTGGTGCTGGCGTTCTGGCTGGTCAGCGTGATTCCCACCATGATCGCGGCTGAGCTGGCAGCCACCACGCTGTCGCAGATTTTCGACAGCAACGTGCGTATCTGGCTGCAAGAGTCGACCAAGATCGTCAAGGACGAAATCGGCGACATCCTTCACGACAACGCGCGCATGGCCAAGCTGTTCCTGCGCTATACCAGCCCGCCGTCGTCCAAAAATGCCGAGAAGCATGACCGGCTCACCGCCGACATTGCCGATGCCACCGATATCGACGTGGTCGCGCTGATCCGCACCAGCGACCGTAAAGTGATGTTCAGCACGGCCGCCGATGACATCGTCAGGCAGATCAACCTCACCAGCAACGCGGTGCTGCAAACCGTGCAAGTCGCCGGCGTGAGCACGGGCCTGGTGGTGTCCACCTTCGAAACCAGCCGTGGCGGCGTTGATTACCTGTTGCTGGTCGCCACTTACCTGGACAGCAGTTTCCTCACCAGCGTGGCCGATGTGCATTCCCTCGACCTGCGTCTGTATTTGGCCAACCCTGCCGGTTTTTCCGAAATATTTTCCACCCAGCGCTTCGCCAATCACCCCTCACGCATCCCCAAGAATGTCGAGGCCTACCTGCGCAGCACCAAGCAGCCCAGCGAGCAGTTCACTAACCAGTACAGCGGTTTGTATTGGCCGATTTTCAATGATGCCGGCGAGTTGCAAGGCGTGATCTTCAGCGGCCTGCTACGCCATACCAGCCTGGTGGGGTTGGTGAACCAGAGCAACTTGTTCGTGCTGATCTTCCTGGTCAGCTCGGCGCTGTCGCTGGCGGCCGGGTTGTTGGTGTCGCGGCGCCTGACCAAGCCCCTGCGCGATTTGTCCCAAGGCGTGGATGCGGTGATCTCGGGCAGTTATGCGCACCGTGTGGTGGTCAGTGGCGGTGACGAACTGGCGCAATTGAGCAGCACCTTCAACCACATGACCGAACGCCTGGGCGAGTTGCATCACCTGGAAGCCCAACTGCGTCGGCGTGACCGCTTGCATGCCCTGGGTGAAGTCGCCATGGGCCTGGCTCACGAAATTCGCAACCCACTGGGCATCATCAAGACCGCCACCCAACTGTTGCATCGGCGCGCTGACCTGGCGGAAACCGACAAGCGTCACCTGGAATATGTCATCAGCGAAGTCAGCCGCATCAACGAGCTGATTACCGAGTTCCTCGATTTCGCCAAGCCCAACCCGCCGATACGCGTGCAGCAACCGGCACGCGCCCTGGTGGAAGAAATCCTCGGTTTCTGCGGCCCGGAGCTGAGTAGCCATCGCATTGACGCGCAGATCGACGACCAAGCGCCTGGCGCGACGATCTACGCCGATGCCAAGCAGCTCAAACAGGCCTGTCTCAACCTGATTCTCAACGCCGTCGACGCGATGCCCGACGGCGGGCGCCTGACCCTGGGCATTCGCAGCGTGGGCGACAACACTGTGATCAGCATCGCCGATACCGGCGAAGGCATCCCGGCGGACATGGTGGAGCGCATCTTCACGCCATTCGTCACCACCAAGGCCTCGGGCACAGGCCTGGGCCTGGCCAAAGTCTATTCGATCATGGAAAGTCACGACGGCAGCATCGAATGCGCCAGTGAGAAAGATGCCGGCGCGACCTTCAGCCTGTACATTCCGGCTGACGGTGAAGACGACGGTGAAGATGAGGACGGGCATGACGCATAACGTATTGGTGGTCGACGACGAGCCCAAGCTCTGTGATCTGCTGACCCAGGCCTTGAGCCAGAACGGCATCCAGGTGTTCAGCGCGGGCAATGGCCTGCATGCGCTCAAGGTGCTGGGGGAGGAGGACATCGACCTGGTCATCAGCGACTGGCGCATGCCGGGCATGGACGGGCCGGCGTTGCTGGCCGAGATCAAGGTGCGTTATCCGACTTTGCCGGTAATCGTGATGACGGCCTACAGCACGGTGAAAAACGCCGTGCAGTCGATGCGTAACGGTGCCTATGACTACATTGCCAAGCCGTTCGACATCGACGAGCTGGACATCACCGTGGCCAAGGCCCTGCAATTTCGCGACATCATGCGCGACAACGCGCGCATGCGCGCCGAGCTGGACGAGCATGCTCAGTTCGACAGCCTGGTGGGCGACAGTCCGGCGTTTCGCCAAGTGCTCCAGGCGGTGGATTCGGTGCGTGACAGCAACGCTACTATCCTGCTGACCGGCGAAAGCGGCACTGGCAAGGAAATGGTCGCCCGCGCCATCCACAAGCATGGCAGCCGTGCCGACCAACCCTTCGTGGCGGTCAATTGCGCAGCCATTCCTGAAGGCTTGTTGGAAAGCGAAATGTTCGGCCATCGCAAAGGCGCGTTCACCGGCGCCGTGGCTGACCGGGTAGGGCGCTTCATGCAGGCCGACAAGGGCACGCTGTTTCTGGATGAAGTCGGTGATATGCCCTTGGCGTTGCAGGCCAAGATTCTGCGCGCCTTGCAGGAGAGGGTTATCGAGCCGGTAGGCGACCCCCGCGAGCGCAAGGTGGATGTACGAGTAATTGCCGCCACCAACAAGAACCTGCTGGATGCGGTGGCGGCCAAGGAGTTTCGCGAAGACCTGTATTACCGCCTCAATGTCTTTCCGATTCCGTTGCCGTCGTTGCGCGAACGCGTGGAAGACATCGCGCCCCTGGCGCGCCACTTCGCTCACACTTTGAGCGCCACCACTGGCAAACGTATCACCGGTTTCAGCCCCGAGGCGTTGCAGGCCATGGCTGCGTATCACTGGCCGGGCAATATCCGCGAGCTGCAAAACTGCGTGGAGCGCGCAACCATCGTGGCGGCTTCATCGGTGATCGAGGATATTGATTTGCCCGGGTATTTGTTTGCTTCCACACCGAGCGAGGGTGATGTGACCGCGATCCTCAGCGACGGCCCAGGCGTGCCGCGGGATCTGGATGCGGCGCTGGCCGAAGTGGAGAAAGCCTATATTCTTGCGGCGCTGCAGGAGAGCAATGGGGTGCAGGCCGCGGCGGCGCAGCGGATCGGGATTTCCGAAAGGAGCTTCTGGTATCGCCTGAAGAAGCTGGGGATTCAGGTCGACAAGATCGTGCGCTGATCTGAGTGTGGTAACTCATGATCGCTCCCACGCTCCACGTGGGAGTGCCTCTGGTGACGCTCTGCGTCACGCGTGTGGACGCGGAGCGTCCTTGGCTGCATTCCCACGCGGGAGCGTGGGAACGATCTGCCGTGTTGCGTCAGGTGTGCAGGCGTACCCACACGCTGACCAACACCGTCGCGGCCATCAACCAGGCCACGGCGGCGACTGCCAGCGATGCCTCCAACCGCAGCCGATCGACCATCACATACAGCGTCGCCAAATACACAAAGTACGGAATGATCGACCACATCCCGAACAGGATCGTGGTCTTCAAGTCCGCAACCGTTCGGCCTTTGCCGACGATGTAATGGGCGATCAGCGCAAAAGTGGGAAACAGCGGCACCAAGCCTGCGATGTAATAGTTTCTGGTCTTGGCCAGCGCCGCCAGGATCAGCACCACTGCGGCGCCAAGTGCAGCCTTCAGGAACAGATCCATCAGTGACTCAACCCGTATTTCTTGACCTTGTCGAACAGGGTGGTCTTGGCCATCCCCAGTTCCTGGCTGGCCTGGGTCAGGTTCCCGCCGCTGCGTTGCAGGGCATCGTTGAGTAGGTTGCGCTCAAAGGCTTCCACCGCCTCGGTAAAGGCAACCCCTTGGTTGCCGCTGCCGGCGCCGCTTTTCTTGAAGGCGGGCAGGCCGAGGGCGAAACGTTCGGCGACGTTGCGCAGCTCACGCACGTTGCCTGGCCAGTCGTGGCTCATCAGGCTGGATAGGGTCTGGTTGTCCAGCTCCGGCACCGCCCGGTCGAAGCGTAGCGACGATTGCTGCAGGAAGTGTTCGAACAGTTGCAGGATGTCTTCGCGCCGTTCGCGCAAAGGCGGCAGTTCCAGGGTGACGACGTTGAGGCGGTAGTACAGGTCGCTGCGGAACTGGCTGGCGCGGCTCAACTCGTCGAGGTCGGACTTGGTGGCAGCGATTACCCGGCAATCCACCGCCACGCTCTGGTTCGAACCCAGGCGTTCCAACGTACGTTCTTGCAGCACCCGCAGCAATTTGATCTGCAGGTTGATCGGCATGCTCTCTACTTCATCGAGGAACAGCGTGCCTTGATGGGCATGCTCGATCTTGCCGATGCGACGTTTGCCGGCGCCGGTGAAGGCGTTGGCCTCGTGGCCGAAAATCTCGCTTTCAAACAGGTTTTCCGGCAGGCCACCGCAGTTGAGGGCGACGAACTGGTGGGTATGGCGCCGGCTGAAATCATGCAGGCAGCGCGCGACCAGTTCCTTGCCGGTGCCGGTCTCGCCTTCGATCAGCACGTTGGCCGAGGTATCGGCGACATTGGCAATCAGTTCGCGCAGGTTTTGCATGGCCGGCGAGCGGCCGATGATGCGGCCTTCCAGCGAGTCGCGTTCGGCCAGTTGCCGGCGTAGCGACCAGACTTCCCGCGCCAGCCCGCGTTGTTCCAGGGCGCGGCGTGCCACGTCCACCAGGCGTTCGGGCGAGAAGGGTTTCTCCATGAAGTCGTAGGCGCCGTTACGCATGGCGCCCACCGCCATGGAGATATCGCCATGCCCGGTGATCAACACCACCGGCAGGCTTTTATCCAGGGCCTTGAGGCGGGTCAGCAGTTCCAGGCCATCGATGCCCGGCAGGCGGATATCGCTGATGACGATGCCGGCAAAGTTTTCGCCGATGCGCTTGAGCGCTTCTTCGGCGCTGCCCACGCCGACGCTAGTGATGTCTTCGAGCGCCAATGCTTGCTGGCAACCGAGCAGTACATGGGGGTCGTCTTCGACGATCAGGACGGTAAGGTCTTGGGCTTGTGTATTCATGTCGACTCAGCTCGTTGAGCGCCCACCAATGGCAGGTTCAGGACAAAGGCGGTACCACCATTGGCCGGATGTTCCACGGCAAGGCTACCGCCTGTGGCGGCCGCGAGGCTTGCGGAAAGGGTCAGGCCCAAGCCCAGGCCTTGTTCGCCGGGCTTGGTGGTAAAAAAGGGTTCGAACAAATGCTTGCGCGCCTCGGGGTCGATGCCGTGGCCATTATCACGCACCAACAGGCGGTATTTGCCATCGCCGTTCTGGCCTTCCAGCCACAGTTGCGGCACTGCTTGGGCCTGCATCGCATCGAGCGCGTTACCGATCAGGTTGACCAGGATCTGCTCCAGGCGGGTCTGGTCGATCTGCAATTGGGCGTTGGCAAAGTCACGGTGCACGGTCAACGGCAGGCTGTCCAGGCGCGCGCCGAGCACCTGGAACGCGGCGTCCACGGCCTTGCCGAGGCTGGCTTCGCCCTGGTCGTCACCGCGCCGGGCAAAGGAGCGCAGGCTCGCGGTGATGCGGCCCATGCGGTCGATCAGTTCGTTGATGGTCTTGAGGTTGGTGCTGGCAGTGTCCAGGGCGCCGCGCTCAAGGAAGCGTACGGTGTTGCCCGACAGCGTGCGCAGCGCTGCCAGCGGCTGATTCAGTTCATGGGCGATGCTGGTGGACATCTGGCCGATGGCCGCGAGTTTGCCGGCCTGCACCAGTTCGTCCTGGGCGTGGCGCAGGGTTTCTTCGGCCTGGCGTCGTTCGCGAATCTGGCCCTTGAGCCGTTCGTTGCTGGCGCGCAGGTCGGCGGTGCGTTCGGCAATCCGACGCTCAAGCTGGCTGTTGGCTTCCTGCAAGGCTTCCCGTGCGGCGAGGCGGGTGGCGATGACCTTGCGCCGTTCGTTCCAGGCGATCAGCAGGAAGGCGACCAGGCCAAATGCGACGGCCACCAGGATGCCCTGGTTGATCGCGGCGCGGCGCAGGTCGTTGAGCGGGGTGAGCAGGGTGAAGTTCCACGGCGTGTCGTTCAGCGGGCGGGTTTGCGCCAGGTAGCTGACGGCGTGCTGGTCGTTGACCACTTCGGTGTTGGCCGGGAAGGTCAGTTTCTCGGTGCCTTCGTTCAGGCGCTCACGGGCCAGGGGTTGCAGTTCATTGAGCGTCGCCCAGTAATATTGCAGGCTGTGGGCCAGGCGGTCCTTGGTGTCATCGCTCAGCGGGCGTACAGCTTTGAGGCGACGCGCGGGGTCGCTGGAAAGAATAATGATGCCGTTCTCATCGCTCACGAAAGCTTCGAGGCGCGCACGTTGCCAGCGCTCTTCAAGGGCTTCGAGGCGCACCTTGACCACGGCGACGCCGATGATCTTGCCGTGCTCTTCCAGGCCGTGGGCCAGGTAATAGCCGGGTTCGCCGTTGGTGCTGCCGATGCCGTAGAAACGACCGGGCTGGCCGCGTACAGCATTCTGGAAATAGGCGCGAAAGGACAGGTCCTCACCTTGGTAACTGTCGGCATCGCGCCAGTTACTGGTGGCCAGCACACGGCCGGTGGTGTCCATTACATAGATGGCGCGGCTGCGACTGCGGCGGTTCAGGCCTTCGAGGTAGTCGTTGACCGTCTTGCGGGTTTCCTGGTTCGGGTCGGCGAGCAGTTGGGAAACACTGGACTCCAGCTCCAGCAGGCTGGGCAGGTAGGTGTACTTGCTCAGTTCGCTTTCGACGGTGCGGGCGTGCAGCTCCAACTGGCGTTCGCCATTGTCGCTGAGGGTGCGGATGCCGTAGTAGTCACTGACCCAGAAGCCGATATAACCCAGGCCGACCATCAGGGCGATGATCAACGGCGGCAGGAACAGTTGGCGTATCAGACGAGGCTTCACGGCAAGTGATGGCGGCGCGGCGCGATATTGATTGGGGTCGCATTTCATCACAGATGCCTTGGGTCAGCTACTTCTCGCCAGTGTAAGAGCGGGCTTGTGTGGGAGCCGGGCTTGCCGGCGATGCAGGCGCCTCGGTGTAACAGTTGCACCGAGGCGATGCCATCGCAGGCAAGCCAGCTCCCACACAAGCCCGGCTCCTACAGGACGAACGGTGTTGCTTTTAGTGCTGCAGGATTTTCTCGAGGAAGTGCTGCGCACGCTCGGAGCGGGCGCTGATGTCGCCGAAGAACTCTTCTTTCGGGCAGTCTTCGATGATCTTGCCGGCGTCCATGAAGATCACGCGGTCGGCCACTTTGCGCGCAAAGCCCATTTCGTGGGTCACGCACATCATGGTCATGCCTTCGTGGGCCAGTTGCACCATCACGTCGAGCACTTCGTTGACCATTTCCGGGTCCAGCGCCGAGGTCGGTTCGTCGAACAGCATGACGATCGGGTCCATGGCCAGGGCGCGGGCAATCGCCACACGTTGTTGCTGGCCGCCGGAGAGTTGGCCAGGGTGCTTGTGGGCGTGTGCCGACAAGCCCACGCGGTCGAGCAGTTGCAGGCCCTTCTTGGTGGCCTCTTCCTTGCTGCGGCCCAGCACCTTGATCTGCGCGATGGTCAGGTTTTCGGTGATGGTCAGGTGCGGGAACAGCTCGAAGTGCTGGAACACCATGCCTACGCGCGAACGCAGTTTTGGCAGGTTGGTCTTCGGGTCGGCGATGGAGGTGCCGTCGACCACGATGTCGCCCTTCTGGAACGGTTCCAGTGCGTTGACGCACTTGATCAGGGTGGATTTGCCCGAGCCGGATGGCCCGCACACCACGATCACTTCGCCTTTTTTAACCTCGGTGCTGCAATCGGTCAGCACCTGGAAGTCGCCATACCACTTGTTGATGTTCTTGATAGAGATCATACGGCAAACCTTTTTTGCAGACGCTTGACCAGCAGCGAGGCGGAAAAGCTGATGATGAAGTAGACGACACCGGCGAAGATCAGGAACTCATTGGAGCGGCCGATGATGTCGCCGTTGGAGCGGGCGGAGTTGAGGAAGTCCACCAGGCCCACGGTGTAGACCAGGGAGGTGTCCTGGAACAGGATGATCGACTGTTGCAGCAGCAACGGCGTCATCTTGCGGAACGCCTGGGGCAGGATGATCAGGCGCATGGTCTGGCCGTAGGTCATGCCCATGGCTTGTGCCGCCGCCATCTGGCCCTTGGGAATCGACTGCACACCGGCTCGTACGATTTCGCAGAAGTACGCGGCCTCGAACATCATGAACGCCACGACGCAGGAGGTGAACGCACCGATCGGCGTGTCTTCGCCGGTGATCCAGCGCAGTACGAACGGCACCGCCAGGTAGAACCAGGTGATCACCAGCAGCAAGGGGATCGAGCGGAAGTAGTTCACGTAGGCGCCGGCCACGCGGGACAGCAGTTTGTTGGACGACAAGCGCATCAGGGCCAGGATGGTCCCGATGATGATGCCGCCGACCACGCCCATGACCATCAGCTTCAAGGTCATGACCATGCCGTTCCACAGGCCTGGAATGGCGGGGATGATGCCGCTGAAATCGAAGTCCATTATTTGCCCCCCACGGAGATCAGGCCGGGCACTGCGACTTTCTTCTCGACCACGCGCATCAGCAGCATCAGGCTCATGTTCAAGGTGAAGTAGATCAGCGTGGCCAGGGTGAAGGCTTCAAACAGGTTGGCCGAGAACTCGGCGGTCTGTTTGGTTTGCGCCAGCAGTTCCATCAAGCCGATCAAGGACGCCACGGAGGAGTTCTTGAACACGTTGAGGAATTCCGAGGTAAGCGGCGGAATGATGATGCGGTAAGCCTGGGGCAGCAGCACGTTCCAGTAGATCTGCGGCAGCTTGAAGCCCATGGCGCGCGCCGCGGATTCCTGGCCGCGTGGCAGCGCCTGGATACCGGTACGCACTTGCTCGCACACACGGGCGGCGGTGAACAGGCCCAGGCACACCACGACGCTCAGGTAGGCCGAGGTGGTCGGGTTCAGGTCTTGTTTGTACCAGTCCTGCAGGTTCTGCGGCAGCATGTCCGGTACCAGGAAGTACCAGATGAACAGCTGAACCAGCAGCGGCACGTTACGAAACAGTTCCACGTAGCAGGTCGCGATGCCCGATACGAGGCGGTTTGGCACAGTGCGCATGACCCCCAGAATGGAGCCCAGCAGCAAGGCGATAATCCATGCCACGACAGCGATGGCGATGGTCCAGCCCAGCCCGGAGAGGTACCAGTCGAGATAAGTCTCGCTGCCCACGCCGGTGGACTTGAAGAACACGCCCCAGTCCCAGTTGTAATTCATTAGGGTCTCCCCTCGAGATCGATCGATGTACAAGCACCCGCTTGGGGAAGATCCGTTCCCGCCTGACGTTGAACGCCAGGCACACACGATCGGCTCGAAAACCGCCAGGTCGAGTGTTCCAAGTTAAAACCAGCAGGTAATTACAGACGCCTGAGGGAGGGTTGGCTCCCTCAGGACATAAGCTTAGTCAGGTATCAGATTTTTACTTCTGGCGCTGGTTTGTCGCTAGGGTTAGCGATCAGCTCCTTGACCTTGTCGCTCATCGGGAAGTTAAGGTTCAGGCCTTTCGGTGGGATCGGGCTTTCGAACCATTTGGCGTAGATCTTGTTGATCTCGCCGGACTTGTACAGGGCGACAATGGCGTCATCCACGGCTTTCTTGAAGTCCGGGTCGCCTTTGCGAACCATGCAAGCGTAGGCTTCAAAGGACTGCGGAGTACCGGTAATGACCCAGTCGTCCGGCTTCTTGGCCTTGGCTTCTTCACCGGCCAGCAGGGCGTCGTCCATCATGAATGCAACGGCGCGGCCGCTTTCGAGCATCTGGAAGGATTCGCCGTGGTCTTTGGCGGAGATAACGTTCATGCCCATCTGCTTGTCGGCGTTCATCGCCTTGATGATGCGCTCGGACGTGGTACCGGCGGTGGTCACGACGTTTTTGCCTTTCAGGTCGGCAAAGTCAGCGTAGGACGGCTTGCCTTCCTTGTCTTTCTTGACCAGCAGGCGGGTGCCGATTTCGAAGATGTTGACGGTGAAATCAACTTGCTGGGCGCGTTCGGTGTTGTTGGTGGTGGAGCCGCACTCCAGATCCGCGGTGCCGTTCTGGATCAACGGGATACGGGTTTGCGAGGTCACCAGGTTGTACTTGGCTTTGAGGTCGGGTTTGTTCAGGTCTTTTTTCAGTTGCTCGACAACGGCCAACTGGATGTCGTGGGAGTAGCCCACGGGTTTGCCCGAGCCATCCGCGATGTAGGAAAACGGAATGGAGCTGTCGCGGTGAGCGAGAGTGATGGTGCCGGAGTCGTTGATTTTCTTCAGTGTGCCGGTGAGTTCGGCGGCAAAAACTGGAGTGCTGATCAGAGCAGCAGCGATAGCTGCGCCCAGGATATGGGGAACGATGCGCATCAATACTTCCTCGACATTTGTTTTTTTTATGAAGCCAGCTGAACGGCTCTCTTGTAAAGCGACTGCCCGTGACGGCTCCTAAGGCGCCTCAGGCAATCGTTGAAGAGTGTAGAGCATGAGTCGTGCCATACCGAAAACAAAAGGATAACTTCATGATTTATATGGAAATTAACTTTTTGTTTCGGCAGTATTTTCGGTCGGTAGTCCGGCAAACCGAATAGGGCAGAGGTGCGCGTTCGGAAAACCGAATAGTCCGTAGGAGCGAGCTTGCTCGCGAAAAACGCAAAAACGCCGCGTTTATGCTGAATAAACGCGGCGCTCTCGGGTTTTTCGCGAGCAAGCTCGCTCCTACACTGGGGCGGTCAGGCGGCTTCGATCTTGCTGCGGTTCTGCTCGACCTTGGACAAGTAGCGCTGCAGGTTTTCCTGCTCTTGCGGCGTGGTGAACAGGCCAAGCTTGGTACGGCGCCACAGCACGTCCTGCGGTTGTGTTACCCACTCTTCGGCGCACAGGTAGTCGACTTCGCGGGTATAGAGGCCGCCACCCAAGTGGTCACCCAGATCGGCGAGCGATTGCACGCCTTCCAGCAAGCGCCAGGTGCGGCTGCCGTAGGTGGTGGACCAGCGACGGGCGATCTCGCTCGGTACCCAGTCGAACTTGGCGCGGATGGCATCGGCCAGGGCTTCTGGGGTAGTCATGTGTTCGCCACCGGGCAGGCTGGCTGTGGCAGTCCAGCTTGGGCGCATCTGGGTGAAGTACGGCGCCAGTTGGGCCATGGCCGACTCAGCCAGTTTGCGATAGGTGGTCAGCTTGCCACCGAACACCGACAGGATCGGCGCTTCGCCGGTGCCGCCGGACAGCGACAGGGTGTAGTCACGCGTAATGGCCGACGGGTTGTCCGACTCGTCATTGCACAGTGGGCGCACGCCGGAGTAGGTGTGGACGATATCGTCGCGGCTCAGCTGTTTCTTGAAGTGCGCGTTGACCACTTTAAGCATGTAGTCGGTTTCACCTTCGGTGATCGCCACTGCAGCCGGGTCGCCGGTGTATTCGCGGTCGGTGGTGCCGATGATGGTCAAGTGGTTCAGGTACGGAATGGTGAAGACGATGCGTTGGTCTTCGTTTTGCAGAATATGCGCGTGAGTACCCTCGTACAGTCTCGGCACGATCAGGTGGCTGCCCTGGATCAGACGAATGCCGTACGGTGAATCCAGCTTCAGGTCGTCCCGGATGAATTTGGCCACCCATGGGCCGGCGGCATTCACCAGGGCGCGGGCGCGGATCGAGAACAGGCTGCCGTCGGCACGTTCCATGTTCATTTCCCACATGCCGTTGCTGCGCTTGGCGCTGACGCAACGGGTCTGGGTGTGGATGTGCGCGCCTTTCTCGCGGGCAGCCATGGCGTTGAGTACCACCAGGCGGGCGTCGTCGACCCAGCAGTCGGAGTATTCAAAGCCTTTGGTGATTTCGCTTTTCAGCGGGCTGTCGGCACCGAACTTGAGGCTTTTGGAACCCGCGAGCTTTTCGCGCTTGCCCAAGTGGTCATAAAGGAACAGGCCAGCACGAATCATCCAGGCCGGGCGCAGGTGCGGGCGGTGCGGCAGTACGAAGCGCATTTGCTTGACGATGTGCGGTGCCTTGGCCAGCAGTACTTCGCGTTCGGCCAATGCTTCACGCACCAGACGGAATTCGTAATGCTCCAGGTAACGCAGTCCACCGTGGATCAGCTTGCTGCTGGCCGATGAGGTGTGGCTGGCCAAGTCATCCTTTTCGCAAAGGAATACCGACAAACCGCGACCGGCTGCGTCTGCTGCAATCCCGACGCCATTGATCCCGCCACCAATTACGGCAACGTCATAGACTTCGGCAAGCGGTGGAGCAGGCAAGGTGGAAGGGTTCATCGGCTGGCCTCGCGATCTTTTCGTCTTGGAATTCGAACATGAATGTTCATTTGCGAAAATGGTAGCTGATAATTGCGGGTACAGCCACCCGACTTCGATTGAAAAAACTCATCGAAGGGTGGGGAAAGGAAGAATTATGAACAAAGGTGAATGTATCGGTGTTGTTGAGGGCGTCATCGCGGGCAAGCCCGGCTCCCACATTTGATCGCATTTCAAACTGTGGGAGTCGGGCTTGCCCGCGATGACGCCTGAACAGGCGCTAAACGACTTCCAGCCGCACCTTGTGCTCATTCAGCACTTGCACCAACGCCGGCACCGGCTGCTGGTCAGTCACCAGGCAGTCCACCAGGCTGATCGGCCCCAGGCGAATCATGGCATTGCGCCCGAATTTGCTGGAGTCCGCCGCCAGGATCACCTGCCGCGCATTGGCGATGATTGCCTGGGAAACCCGCACCTCCTGGTAATCGAAGTCCAGCAGGCTGCCGTCCTCGTCGATCCCGCTGATGCCCACCAGGGCAAAGTCGACCTTGAACTGGTTGATGAAGTCGACACTGGCCTGGCCCACCACACCACCGTCACGGCGCACATTGCCGCCGGTGAGCAACACATCGAAGTCGTCCTTGGCACTGAGCATGGTGGCGACGTTGAGGTTGTTGGTGATGATTTTCAGGTGGCTGTGATTGAGCAGCGCACGGGCGATGGATTCGGTGGTGGTGCCGATGTTGATGAACAGCGAGGCATGATCGGGAATCTGCGCGGCGATGGCTTCACCGATGCGTTGCTTCTCGTCGCGCATCTGGTCGGCACGCATGGCGTACGCGGTGTTCTCGACACTGGAGTCATAGGCTGCGCCGCCGTGGTAGCGGCGCAACAGGTTGGCGTCCGCCAGCTGGTTGATATCGCGGCGGATGGTTTGCGGGGTGACAACGAATAGCTGCGCCATTTCCTCGATACTGACGTACCCGCGTTCGCGGACCAGTTCGAGGATTTGTTGTTGGCGGGGAGGCAGATTCATGGGGCGTCCTTTGGGCTGCCATACAAAAGTGGCCCATGATGACGCAGGAATCCGCTCCCTGCCAGTTACAACCTGCCGTAAGCCAGCGCTTGGCTTATTCGGCGCCTTCGTGCGGCTCCCAGTCACGGGTGCGGCTCACAGCTTTTTGCCAGCCGGCGTAGAGTTTCTCTTTGGCCGCCTCGTCCAGCTGTGGCTCGAACTCGCGCTCGATTACCGCCTTGCCGCGCAACTCGTCCAGGCTGCCCCAGAAGCCACACGCCAGGCCCGCCAGGTAGGCTGCGCCGAGGGCGGTGGTCTCGCGCATTTGCGGGCGTTCTACCTGGGTGCCGAGGATGTCGGCCTGGAATTGCATCAGGAAGTTGTTGGCAACCGCGCCGCCGTCCACGCGCAGGGCCTTGAGGCGTTCGCCCGAGTCCTGTTGCATGGCGTCGAGGACGTCGCGGGTCTGGTAGGCAATCGACTCCAGGGCTGCGCGAATAATGTGGTCTACGCGTACGCCACGGGTCAGGCCGAACAGTGCGCCACGGGCATACGGGTCCCAGTAGGGCGCGCCGAGACCGGTGAAAGCGGGTACCAGGTACACGCCGTTGCTGTCCTTGACCTTGCCGGCAAAGTATTCGGTGTCGTGGGCATCGTTGATGATCTTCAGCTCGTCACGTAGCCATTGCACGGTGGAGCCACCGTTGAAGACCGCGCCTTCCAGGGCATAGGCCACCTCACCGCGCGGGCCGCAGGCAATGGTGGTGAGCATGCCGTGCTTGGATTTCACCGCCTTGTCGCCGGTGTTCATCAGCAGGAAGCAGCCGGTGCCGTAGGTGTTCTTGGCCTGGCCCGCTTCCACGCACATCTGGCCAAACAGGGCCGCTTGCTGGTCGCCGGCAATGCCACCGATAGCGATGCCGCTCTTGGTACGGCCATAGATTTCCGACGACGACTTCACTTCAGGGAGCATTTCCCGTGGGATGTCGAGAATCTCCAGCATCTTCGCATCCCACTCCAGGGTGTGGATGTTGAAGAGCATGGTGCGCGACGCGTTGGTGTAGTCGGTGACGTGGGTCTTGCCGCCGGTAAATTTCCAGATCAGCCAGCTGTCGACGGTGCCGAACAGCAGTTCGCCATTGCGCGCACGTTCGCGGCTGCCTTCGACGTTGTCGAGGATCCACTTGAGCTTGGTGCCGGAGAAGTACGGGTCGGTCACAAGGCCCGTGGTGTCGCTGATGTATTGCTCATGGCCGTCGCGCTTGAGCTGCTGGCAGATCTCGGTACTGCGGCGGCACTGCCAGACAATAGCGTTATAGATCGGGCGGCCGGTGATCTTGTCCCAGACCACCGTGGTTTCACGCTGGTTGGTGATACCGATGGCGGCCACCTGGTCATGGTGCAGGCCGGCCTGCGCCAGCGCTTCGACCATCACCGCGCTCTGGGTGGCGAAGATTTCCATCGGGTCATGTTCAACCCAGCCAGCCTGCGGGTAGTGCTGGACGAATTCACGCTGGGCGGTACACACCACGTTGGCGTCACGATCGAAGATGATCGCCCGGGAACTGGTGGTGCCCTGATCAAGGGCAATGATGTAGTTCTTATTCTGAAGGTCGGTCATGTCAATTGCCTTGGACGAAATAAGGAAGTCAGAAATCAGCCTGGGCCGCGAAGGGCAGGGGACCAGGCTGGCGCTTTCAGGAAATACGAGTCTTGCCGTTGACAGCCGTGTCAGGTGTTTCTTCAGCGATAGCCGGTGCGGCGCTCGGCAGGTGGCGAGCAATCAGCCCGCGATAGGCCGCAGCGCCCAGGCATGCGCCGACAATCGGAGCGAAAATCGGCACCAGGAAATAAGGAATATCGCGACCGCCAGTAAAGGCCATTTCACCCCAACCGGCGAAAAAGGTCATCAGCTTGGGACCGAAATCCCGTGCCGGGTTCATCGCAAAGCCAGTCAGCGGGCCCATGGCGCTGCCGATTACGGCGATCAGCAAACCGATCAGCAGAGGTGCCAGGGGGCCGCGTGGCAGGCCGTTGTTATCATCGGTCAGAGCCATGATCACGCCCATCAGGATGGCGGTGATGACCATCTCCACCAGGAATGCCTGGGCCGTGCTCAGCAGCGCATGGGGATAGGTGGAGAACACCGACGCCAATTCCAGGCTGGCTTGTGAGCCGCGGACCATGTGGTGGGTTTGTTCGTAATCGAAAAACAGATTGCTGTAGAGCGTGTACACCAGGGCGGCGGAGCAAAAGGCGCCGGCGACCTGGGCAAGAATATAGAAGGGCAGTTTGCGCTTTTCAAAATCGGCAAAGATGCACAGGGCGATACTGACCGCCGGGTTGAGGTGAGCCCCGGAAATACCGGCACTCAGGTAGATCGCCATGCTCACGCCGACCCCCCAGATGATACTGATTTCCCATAAGCCAAAGCTCGCACCCGCGACCTTGAGCGCGGCGACGCATCCTGTACCGAAGAAGATCAGCAGCGCGGTGCCCAGGAATTCGGCCATGCATTGGCTCGAAAGTGAAGGCTGTTGAAGAGCAGTTGTCATGGAAAACCTCAATTGTTGTTCTTGTCTTGCGCACGGCCTCAACGGGCAGTTGCGCGATATTCACCACGAGAAGGATCCCCATCCTGGATCGTGGCTCACTGCGGAGTACCAGAGAATTATTCCTACGGTATTCGGAAACGAAAAAATATAGACAAGAATGACCGCTGTCAAAGGTCGAAAGTGAACCATTGGTCATTTCCGAACTATTGGTGTGGTGAATGATCATGGCCAAGGCACGTTGCTTTTGCGGTGATAGGTCTGTGCTAGAGCGTTTTAGGTAGGCTTGGCCTAGAATTGGCCATCAGTTTGCCCGCCCGGAGCCGTTATGACCCCTGCATTGGACCTGTTGAAAAAAGTTCGCGCCGAACATCGTGTGCATAGTTATGAACATGATCCCAAGGCAGCCTCGTATGGGCTGGAGGCCGCGGAAAAATTGAGCCTGGACCCGGCCCAAGTGTTCAAGACGCTGCTGGCGAGCAGTGAGAAGGGTGAATTGTTGGTGGCGGTTGTGCCGGTCGTCGGAAGTCTGGACTTGAAAGCCCTGGCTCATGCTGCGGGTGTGAAGAAAGTCGAAATGGCTGACCCGGCAGCGGCGCAGCGTTCCACGGGTTATCTGTTGGGCGGCATCAGCCCGCTGGGTCAGAAGAAGCGGCTGCGCACGTTTATCGATGAAACGGCGCAACCCTTTGCAACGATTTTTGTCAGCGCGGGCAGAAGAGGATTGGAAGTTGAATTGCCAGCGGCGGTGTTGGCTGAACACACCCAGGCCAAATTCGCACCGATCGGGCGGGCCTGATATTCATTCTTTGAAGTCTATGAGGATCAAATGTGGGAGCTGGCTTGCCTGCGATAGCATCAACGCGGTGTAACAGATAACCCGAGTTGTCTGCATCGCAGGCAAGCCAGCTCCTACATCCCGACCCGGTTTTATCAGTGAGCGACGCTGTGGCGGCGCACGCCTGACTCAACAGCAGGAATTTGCGCCGCTGTGCTGCCGGATGCCTGGAACACCACCAAATGCTCAGCCGCCACACGAATCCCCACCTCCGCGCCCACTTGGTGATCGGCATGGCTGGGGAAAATCGACTCCAGCTGAGCGCCGGTCGGCAGCTGTAACCGGTACAGCGTTGAGGCGCCGAGGAAGGTCTTGCCGACGATCCGGGCTTTCAACGCGCTGTCCGGCGCATACACGATATCGTCCGGGCGCAGCAGCACGTCCACCGCAGCGCCGGTCGGCAAGGTGTAGGCACGGTTGCCGCGCAGGTCGCCCAGTTCAGTGCTGACCGATTCGGGCGAGTTCAGCCGACCACGGATGAAATACCCTTGGCCGATGAAACTGGCGACGTAAGGCGTCTGCGGTTCGTGATAGAGGTTGTAGGGCGTGTCCCACTGCTCAAGGCGGCCTTCCTTGAAGACCCCGACGTGATCGCTGACGGCGAAGGCCTCTTCCTGATCATGGGTTACCAGGATCGCGCTGGTGCCGCGAGCCTTGAGGATGTCGCGCACTTCATGGCTGAGCTTGCGGCGCAGTTCGCCATCGAGGTTGGAAAAGGGTTCATCCAGCAACAGCAGTTGCGGCTCCGGCGCCAGGGCTCGGGCGAGAGCGACGCGTTGTTGCTGACCACCGGAAAGCTCATGGGGGAAGCGCTTGCCCAGGTTCTTCAAGTTGACCAGTTCCAGCAACTCGGCAACTACGCGCTCTTT
>NZ_BCBO01000025.1:0-30141 GCF_001320835.1 Pseudomonas sp. NBRC 111138
GCTTGCGAATGCCAAAGGCGATGTTGTCAGCCACGCTCAGGTGCGGGAACAACGCGTAGTCCTGGAACACCATGCCGATACGACGTTTTTCCGGGGCGAGGGTGAAACCGGCACGGGAGATGACTTCGCCCGCCAGGCTGATTTCGCCTTCATGCACCGGCTCAAAGCCAGCAATCGCGCGCAGGGTGGTGGTTTTGCCACACCCTGAAGAGCCGAGCAGGCAACCGATATCGCCGGCGTTGAGGTGCAGGTTGAGGTTCTGCACGACGCGCTGGTCTTGATAGCCGCATGCCAGATTGCGCAGGTTCAGCAGTAATGACTGGCTCATGCGTGGTGGTACGACGGTGGTACGAGGAATTCGAGCAAGGCTTTTTGCGCATGCAGGCGGTTCTCGGCCTGATCCCACGCGACTGAGCGCGAATCGTCGAGCAGGTCCTGGCTGATTTCTTCGCCCCGGTGGGCAGGCAGGCAGTGCATGAACAGCACGTCTGGCGCGGCCAGGTCGAGCAACGCACGGGTCACCTGGAACGGCGCGAACTGGGCCAGGCGCTTGGCGGTTTCGTCTTCCTGGCCCATGGAGGTCCAGACGTCGGTGCTGACCAGGTGCGCGCCGACCACTGCGTCTTTCGGATCGCGCAGCAGTTGCACACGGCCATCGGCCTTGGCCATGAACTCGGCGCTGGGCTCGTAGCCTTCAGGGCAGGCGATGCGCAGGTGGAAGTCGAACTGGATCGCCGCTTCTATATAGCTGTTGCACATGTTGTTGCCATCGCCGATCCAGGCCACGGTCTTGCCTTGGATCGAGCCACGGTGTTCGAGGAAGGTTTGCATGTCGGCCAGCAACTGGCAGGGGTGCAGGTCATCGGACAGGCCGTTGATCACGGGCACACGGGAGTTGGCGGCAAATTCGGTCAAGGTGCTGTGGGCGAAGGTACGGATCATCACGGCATCGAGCATGCGCGACATCACGATGGCGCAATCGCTGATCGGCTCACCACGGCCCAATTGGGTGTCGCGCGGTGACAGGAAGATGGCCTGGCCACCCAGCTGGATCATGCCGGCTTCGAACGACAGGCGTGTGCGGGTCGAGGACTTTTCGAAAATCATCCCGAGTACCCGGTTTTTCAACGGCTCAAACAGTACACCGCGGTTACGCAGGTCTTTAAGCTCAATGCCTCGACGGATCACGCTGACCAGCTCTTCGGGCGTGCAATCCATCAGGGAGAGAAAGTGCCTTGCGCTCATCATTAACTACCTTTTGCAACAGACCGCAGATACTCAAAGCCTTGTTTATTGCGACAACGGGCGAGACCTGCGGCGAAAGCCGCACGGGGCGACGAAATAGGGGAAGACGCGATATTGACATTAAATGTCGCGTTTTACCAATAGGGCTACGGCTTTAGGGGTGTTCAAGCAGGGCGCCGGCGCGCGTTTGAAGACGAATTCCTGACAGCAGCGAGCCATTTGTACACTGGCGTCCAGGCCTTTTGCAATGCGCGGGGGCGGGCTTGGGCCAGGTCGCGTCGGTTTCAGCGCCTGCTGACAAGGTTTCTGAAACATTTGCTCATGCTTAGCCATGCCCAGGCCTATGCCCGTTGATTCACAACGCGAAGGTTGCTGGCGCGCCAAGTGGTCGCGGCCCATAGTTGAGTCAAAGCCCCTATAAAAGAGACTGGCCATGACCAAGACTCTCCACCACCGTGCCTGCCACCTGTGCGAAGCCATCTGCGGCCTCACCCTGGAAACCACCCAAGCCGAAGACGGTAGCCTGGCGATCACCTCGATCAAGGGCGACCCTCTGGACAGTTTCAGTCGCGGCCACATCTGCCCCAAGGCGGTGGCCCTGCAGGACATCCAGAATGACCCGGACCGCCTGCACCAACCCATGCGGCGGGTGGGCAGCGAATGGCAGCCGATTGGCTGGGATGAAGCCTTTGCCCTGGTGGCCGAGCGGCTTGCGGGTATCCAGACGCGGCATGGGCAGAACGCGGTGGCGGTGTATCAGGGCAACCCAAGCGTGCATAACTATGGGTTGATGACCCACAGCAACTACTTTCTAGGGCTGTTGAAGACGCGCAATCGTTTTTCCGCGACCTCGGTAGACCAACTGCCTCATCACCTCACCAGTCACCTGATGTACGGCCACGGCCTGTTGTTGCCCATACCCGATATCGACCAGACCGACTTCATGTTGATTCTCGGCGGCAACCCGCTGGCTTCCAATGGCAGCATCATGACCGTGCCCGATGTGGAGAAACGCCTCAAGGCCATCCAGGCGCGGGGCGGAAAAGTGGTGGTGGTCGACCCTCGGCGCAGCGAGACGGCAGCCATCGCGGACCAGCACGTGTTCGTACGCCCCGGCGGCGATGCGGCATTGTTGTTTGGGGTGCTCAACACTTTGTTCTCCGAAGGGCTGACACGCGACAGCCATTTGCCGGTGCAAGGCCTGGATGATGTACGCAAGGCGATTGCCGGCTTCGATGCCGAGGCTATGAGCCGCCAGTGTGCGGTGCCTGCCGAGCAGATTCGCCAGTTGGCCAGGGACTTCGCCGGCGCTGACAAGGCCGTCTGTTATGGCCGCATGGGGGTCTCGACCCAAGCGTTTGGCACCCTGTGCCATTGGCTGGTGCAACTGATCAACCTGGTGACCGGCAACCTGGACCGTGTCGGCGGCGCGCTCTGCACCAGTCCCGCGGTGGACCTGGTGGCCTCCACCAGCGGCGGCCATTTCAACCGCTGGCAGAGCCGCGTGTCCGGGCGGCCGGAGTACGGCGGAGAACTGCCGGTGTCGGCGCTGGCCGAAGAAATGCTGACCGAGGGTGATGGGCAGATCCGCGCCCTGGTGACGGTGGCCGGCAACCCGGTACTGTCCACGCCTAACGGCCGCCAATTGGAACAAGCCCTGGACGGGTTGGAGTTCATGGTCAGCATCGACCTGTATATCAACGAGACCACGCGTTATGCCGACCTGATCTTGCCCTCCACCTCGGCGCTGGAAAACGATCACTACGACACTACCTTCAATTTGTTCGCGGTACGCAATGTCACACGCTTCAATCGCGCCATCCTGCCCAAGCCTGAGGGTGCATTGCATGACTGGGAGATCTTTGTCGGCTTGGCCAAGGCGTTTGCGGCGCACACTGGCGCGGTGCTCAAGCCCACCCTGCCACCGGCACAGATGATCGACTTTGGCCTGCGTGCGGGTGCCTATGGTGACGCATCCAGTCATAAACTGTCGGTGGCCATGCTGGCGGATCATCCCCATGGCGTCGACCTGGGGCCGCTAAAGCCCAACCTCGCGGCACGTTTGAAAACCGCGGATGCCAAGGTGCAAGCGGCACCGGCCGTGATCCTGGCAGACCTGGCGCGTTTCGCCGCGCAGCCGGTGCCGGTGGCCGACGAACTGCTATTGATTGGCAGGCGGCATGTGCGCAGCAATAATTCCTGGATGCATAACTATCACCGGCTGGTGAAGGGTAAGCCACGCCATCAACTGCTGATGCACCCCGATGATCTGGCTAGCCGTCAGTTGAGCGATGGCCAGCGGGTGCGGGTGAGTTCGCGTATCGGTATGGTCGAGGTGGAAGTAGCGGCCAGCACGGACATGATGCCGGGTGTGGTCAGCCTGCCTCACGGCTGGGGCCACGGTCGTCCGGGCGTGCAGATGAGCATCGCGAGCGGCCAGCCGGGGGCGAGTGCCAATGACTTGACCGACGAGCGGCAATTGGACGAGTTGTCGGGTAATGCGGCGCTCAACGGCGTACCGGTGAAGGTGGCGGCGGCCTGAGCATCCTGCTGGATTTTTGCGTTACAATGCGCCACCGTGCCGACCCGTGAGTCGCAAAGTTCCTGCAGAGGTGTTCCATGGATATCATCGAAACGATCAAAGAGCAGATTGCCAACAACACCATTCTGCTTTACATGAAAGGTGCACCTAACGCGCCTCAGTGCGGTTTCTCCGCGAAAGCGTCCCAGGCTGTGATGGCATGTGGCGAGAAGTTCGCTTACGTGGATATCCTGCAAAACCCTGAAATCCGCGCCAACCTGCCAAAGTACGCCAACTGGCCGACTTTCCCGCAGTTGTGGGTAGCCGGTGAGCTGGTTGGCGGTAGCGACATCATCACTGAAATGGCAGCTGATGGTTCGCTGCAAGCGCTGATCAAAGACGCAGCGCAAAAAGCAGCAGTCAAGACTGACGCCTAATTGGCGAGCAATAAAAAGCCCCGCTTCTCTGGTGAGAGCGGGGCTTTTTTGTGCCTGAACGCTACGGGTTATTCACCCATCTGCGATTGCAGGTAATTCTCCAGGCTGACCTTGTCGATCAGGCCCAACTGGGTTTCAAGCCAGTCGATATGCTCTTCCTGATCTTCCAGGATATCTTCCAACAGTTCACGGCTGCCGAAATCGCCCTTGGTTTCGCAGTGAGCGATACCAGCCTTCAGGTCGCTGTGGCTCTTGCGCTCAAAGCCCAGGTCGCTGCTGATCATTTCCTGGGTGTGCTCGCCGATGTTCAGCTTGCCCAGGTCCTGCACGTTCGGCAGGCCTTCCAGGAACAGGATGCGCTTGATCAGCGCGTCGGCGTCCTTCATGGCCTTGATCGATTCTTTGTATTCACGCTTGCCGAGCTTTTCCAGGCCCCAGTCATCGTACATGCGCGCATGCAGGAAGTACTGATTGATCGCGACTAGTTCATTGGCAAGGATTTTGTTGAGTTGCTGGATGACTGAGATGTCGCCTTTCATGACTGGGGTCCTGCCCTGTAATAGCTGTGTATAGGGCGGAGTCTGAGCGGTGAAAATCCTAGTGTCAAACCTAAGTTATTGAATAATAAATGAAAATTAATCGGAATAAGAATGTTTGTGTTCCGCGTCTTGGCGCTAACTAATTGAATTACAGGCATAAAAAAACCGGACACAAGGTCCGGCTCTTTAAAACATGCCTATCAGGCGTGTGTAAATTCTGTCGAGTAGGGGAGTGCGGTCTGGGCTGTTTGCAGCTGCGTCAGGGTTTCCCGTACCACTTGCTTGGCCAGGCAAGCACATTTGCCGCACTGGCTGGCAACGCCGGTGGTTTCACGCACTTCTTTGTAGCTGCAGCAACCTTCATAGATTGCTTCGCGGATTTGTCCGTCGGTGACGCCAGTGCAGAGGCAGACATACATAAGTGAGAACCGTCGCGGGTTTATGGCTTAAGTGCGATGGATCTTAATGTTAACGAGAATGATTGTCAAAATAGTTTCAGCAGCAATCCGGGGGGAATTGCCCGTGCGCTGACGAACGGTTTTTTCGGTGTATGATGGTCGGTCTTCACGAAGCGTGATTGCGTCATATTTCTGTCTGTTTCCACAGGCAGACTCGACCGGTCCTTTTACTTCAATCGTCACCCCTATATCAGGAGATATCCAATGAGCGTACTCGTCGGTAAACAAGCCCCGGATTTCGACGTACCAGCCGTCCTCGGCAATGGCGAAATCGTAGACAGCTTCAAGCTGTCTGAAGCCATCAAAGGCAAATACGGCCTGGTGTTCTTCTACCCGCTGGACTTCACCTTCGTCTGCCCTTCAGAGCTGATCGCCCTGGACCACCGCATGGACGATTTCAAAGCGCGCAATGTTGAAGTGGTCGCGGTTTCCATCGACTCCCATTTCACCCACAACGCCTGGCGCAACACCGCCATCAACGACGGCGGCATCGGCAAAGTCAAATACACCATGGCTGCCGACATGAAGCACGACATCGCCAAGGCCTACGACGTTGAGTCCGAAGGCGGCGTGGCGTTCCGTGGCGCGTTCCTGATCGACGACAAGGGCGTTGTGCGCTCGCAGATCATCAACGACCTGCCGCTGGGCCGTAACATGGAAGAGCTGATCCGCCTGGTCGACGCGCTGCAATTCCACGAAGAGCACGGCGAAGTCTGCCCTGCCAACTGGAAAAAAGGCGACAAAGGCATGAACGCTTCGCCAGAAGGCGTTGCGGCTTACCTGACCGAGAACGCTGGCAAGCTGTAAGCCAACGTCACGGTACAAAAAAACCGGCCTGAAAAGGCCGGTTTTTTTATGCGTGGGATTTGCCTTCAGTCGTTGAAGTCTTCCCAGCCGCCCATCTGTTTCCACCGATTGACGATGCCGCAGAACAGCTCGGCGGTCTTTTCGGTGTCGTAGCGGGCCGAGTGGGCTTCACGCCCGTCAAAGTCGATACCGGCCGCCTGGCAGGCTTTGGCCAGAACGGTCTGACCGTAGGCCAGGCCGGCAAGCGTTGCGGTGTCGAAACTGGAGAACGGATGAAACGGGTTGCGCTTCATGTCCAGCCGCGCCACGGCGGCGTTCAGGAAGCCCAGGTCGAAACTGCTGTTGTGGCCGACCAGGATCGCACGTTTGCAGCCATTGGCCTTCAACGCCTTGCGCACGCCACGGAAGATATCGGTCAGCGCCGCTTCTTCACTTACCGCCATACGCAGTGGGTGGTCGAGCTTGATCCCGGTGAATTCCAGGGCAGCGGCTTCGATATTGGCGCCTTCAAACGGCTCGACGCGGAAGAAATGGGTGTGTTCCGGGTACACAAAGCCCTGTTCGTCCATGCCGATGGTGGTTGCGGCGATTTCCAGCAAGGCGTCGGTGGCGCAGTTGAAACCACCGGTTTCTACGTCGATGACGACCGGCAGATAGCCGCGAAAACGCTCGGCCATCGGATGGCGCGAGCCGCCACCGCCGTGCTCTTGTTCGTCGTCGTAATGGTCTTCACTCACTTGCTTTCCTCCAGCAGGCGCCAGCGCAGTGTTTCACCGGCGCGCAGCGGGATAACGGTCAGCTCGCCAAACGGCAGGCTGGCAGGGGCGGTCCAGTCTTCACGGACCAGGGTAATGCGGTCGGTATTCGCCGGCAGGCCGTAGAAACGCGGGCCGTTGAGGCTGGCGAAACCTTCGAGTTTGTCCAGCGCGTTACGCTGTTCGAAAGCTTCGGCGTACAACTCGATGGCGGCAAACGCGGTGTAGCAGCCGGCGCAGCCGCATGCGGCTTCCTTGGCGTGCTGGGCGTGTGGCGCAGAGTCGGTGCCGAGGAAGAACTTCGGGCTGCCGCTGGTGGCGGCATCCAGCAGTGCGACCTGGTGGGTATTGCGCTTGAGAATAGGCAGGCAATAGAAATGCGGCCGAATCCCGCCCACCAGCATGTGGTTGCGGTTGTAGAGCAGGTGATGAGCGGTGATGGTCGCGCCAACGTTGGCCGACGCTTCGCTGACGAACTGCACCGCATCGGCGGTGGTGATGTGTTCAAACACCACTTTGAGCGTAGGGAACAACTCGACCACACGACGCATGTGTTCATCGATGAAGATTTTTTCGCGATCGAACACATCCACGTCGCCACGGGTGACTTCCCCGTGGATCAGCAATGGCATGCCGACCTCCGCCATGGCTTCGATCGCCGGCAGGATCTTGTCGATACTGGTTACACCGGAATCGGAGTTGGTGGTCGCACCTGCCGGGTACAGCTTGGCGGCGTGCACATAACCGCTGGCCTTGGCTTCACGAATTTCTTCAGGCTGGGTGCGGTCGGTCAGGTAGAGCACCATCAACGGTTCGAAGCGGCTGCCGGCCGGTCGTGCAGCGAGGATGCGCTGGCGATAGGCGTCGGCTTCTGCGGCATTGCGCACCGGAGGTACCAGGTTAGGCATGATGATGGCACGGCCAAACGTGCGGGCCACATCGGCCACGGTTTGGGGTAACGCAGCACCATCGCGAAGATGAATATGCCAGTCGTCGGGACGCAGCAGGGTCAGGCGGTCGGACATTGGGGATTCCAGGCGGGTCAATCTGGTGGGAATGCTACCGGAAAAGACTCTTGCAGGCACTCGCTATCAAGTTTTGCCGGATGCTACCGATATCTCCGGGTATGCCTTAACGATGTATGACGCTTTGAAGTGTTGTAGAAACCAGTGGAGCCTCCCGTGCGCCAGTATTGTCTAGCCCTGCTCAGTGTGTTCGCCAGCCTGCCTGCGGCGGCCCTCACGTTCCAGACACGTCTGGAGAATATTGAGTGGAAGGTAGAGGGCGATCAGTTCGAGTGCCGCCTGACCCAGCCGATCACCGATTTCGGTTCCGGTGAGTTCGTGCGCCGGGCCGGTGAGCAGGCAACGTTTCGTCTGAAAACCTATGGCGGCACTCTTGGCGCCGGCTCGGCAACCTTATTGGCCGCGGCCGCGCCGTGGCAGCCGGGCCGAGGTGATATCAACCTTGGGGCCGTGCGTGTCGGCAGCGGCGACGTCCTGTTCAATAGCTCCCAGGCCCAGGCCGGCCGCCTGTTCACGGGTTTGCTTGAAGGGCGCAGCCCGACCGTGCGGCATTACGGGCGTCAAGGCGGCTACTCGGAAATTCGCCTGCTGCCTGTGAAGTTCAACAAGGCGTACAACGATTATCAGGTGTGCACCACCAAGCTGCTGCCCATGAATTACGACCAGGTCAAACAGACTGAAGTGGGCTTCCCCGGTGGTGGTATTGAGCTGGACGCGGCGGCCAAGAAGAAGTTGTCGGTGATCCTGGTATTCATGAAAGCCGATCCCACGGTCAATCATGTCGAGTTGAACGGTCATTCCGATAACAGTGGCAATCGCCTGACCAACCGTGACGTCTCACGGCGCCGCGCCCTGGCGGTGATGGACTACTTCAAGGCCAACGGCATTCAGGAATCGCAAATCACGATGCGCTTCCATGGCGAAAGCTACCCCTTGGCGCCCAACACTAATGCCACCAACCGTGCGCGTAACCGCCGTGTAAATATTCAGCTTGAGCGGGTGGCTGCCCCAGAGAAACCGGCGCCTCAGGCCACTGCGCCGAGCAACTCGGCGGCTACCTCATAAGAGGCGACCATCGGTCGCCCACTCGACATAATCTGTCGCTTTATCTTCATTTGCTGTCGCGCCCCTGTAATTTCACGGTTTTGATCGGTAGAATCGTCGCCTTTCCGTACAACCCCGTGGAGTGATGGCATGGCCGACGTAAACAAGGTCGTTCTCGCGTATTCCGGCGGCCTGGACACTTCGGTGATCCTCAAGTGGCTGCAGGATACTTATAACTGTGAAGTGGTGACCTTCACCGCTGACCTGGGTCAGGGTGAAGAGGTCGAACCTGCACGTGCCAAGGCGCAAGCCATGGGCGTGAAAGAGATCTACATTGACGACCTGCGCGAAGAGTTCGTCCGCGATTTCGTTTTCCCGATGTTTCGCGCCAACACTGTCTACGAAGGTGAGTACCTGCTGGGTACCTCCATCGCACGTCCGCTGATCGCCAAGCGCCTGATCGAGATCGCCAACGAAACGGGCGCCGACGCCATTTCTCACGGCGCCACCGGCAAGGGCAACGACCAGGTACGTTTCGAACTGGGTGCCTACGCACTCAAGCCAGGCGTTAAAGTCATTGCGCCGTGGCGTGAATGGGACCTGCTGTCCCGTGAAAAGCTGATGGATTACGCTGAAAAGCACGCTATTCCGATCGAGCGCCATGGCAAGAAGAAGTCGCCGTACTCAATGGACGCCAACCTGCTGCACATTTCCTATGAAGGCGGCGTGCTGGAAGACACCTGGACCGAGCACGAAGAAGATATGTGGAAATGGACGGTCTCCCCGGAGAACGCTCCAGACAAGGCGCAGTACCTGGAACTGACTTACCGCAACGGCGACATCGTTGCGCTGGACGGCGTTGAAATGACCCCGGCCACCGTACTGGCGACCCTGAACCGTATCGGCGGTCAGCATGGTATCGGCCGTCTCGACATCGTCGAGAACCGTTATGTGGGCATGAAGTCTCGCGGTTGCTACGAAACCCCGGGCGGCACCATCATGCTGCGTGCCCACCGCGCCATCGAGTCCATCACCCTGGACCGTGAAGTCGCCCACCTTAAAGACGAGCTGATGCCCAAGTATGCCAGCCTGATCTACACCGGTTACTGGTGGAGCCCTGAGCGTCTGATGCTGCAACAGATGATCGACGCTTCCCAGGCCCACGTGAACGGTGTCGTGCGCCTGAAGCTGTACAAGGGCAACGTGATCGTCACCGGCCGCAAGTCCGATGAGTCGCTGTTCGACTCCAACATCGCCACCTTCGAAGAAGACGGCGGCGCCTACAATCAGGCGGACGCGGCAGGCTTCATCAAGTTGAACGCACTGCGCATGCGCATTGCTGCCAACAAGGGCCGCTCGTTGTTCTGAACCGTGCGCCCGTCGTGAAAAATGGCCCCTTTTGCAAGGGGTCATTTTTTTTGCCTGGATTTTAGATGCGGCGCTGTTCATTAGCGTTTAGCGTGTGTTTAAGGATTTTTCCGTAACTTGCGCAATTATTATCCAGTTTGTCTTTATGTTTTTAAGGTTGAATGATTTTTTACATCTGAGGAGGAACTATGTCTGACAGAAAATTCACTCATGTAGCTGCAATGGATATGTGAGTTGTTGAATTTTCTGTAGGAATTATGGAAGTGTCGAAATATGTTAAATGGAACTAATGCGGATAGTTTTTTCGGGGCGGTTTGCTGGCGCCATTGCGACAAACAAGGGGTATTTCCTGAAAGACTTGTGCGGCACGTTTACTTTCACGGGCTGATGGTCATGATCTTTCACTCAAAATATGTACGCGTCGAGAAAGGTCTGAAAGCAACCATAAAGCTCTATGCATCTAAGTTGGCGAATTTTTGTAGGCTAATTCCTATCTTCTTGTGGGTTGGGTCTCTGCCTGCTCTTGCTCGGGGGGGAATGCTATGCCAACTAGTAATCGACTAGGCTATTGTGTTTGCTCTAAATAATTCGAACAGCGAAATTGGACTTTCTCATGAATAAAGTGCTGATCGTGGATGATCATCCCGTCATTCGTCTTGCTGTGCGCATGCTAATGGAGCGTCATGGTTATGAGGTCGTTGCCGAGACTGATAACGGTGTCGATGCGTTGCAACTTGCACGGGAACATATGCCGGATATTGTGATACTGGATATCGGAATCCCCAAGCTCGACGGTCTGGAAGTTATTTGTCGGCTGGCTTCGACCAAGCAAGCCGTCTCGTTCAAGGTGCTGGTGCTGACGTCCCAGGCGCCTGGCCATTTTTCCATGCGCTGCATGCAGGCGGGTGCCGCCGGCTATGTGTGCAAGCAGCAGGATCTGACAGAGTTGCTCAGTGCCATCAAGGCGGTGCTTTCCGGCTATAGCTATTTCCCGAACCAGGCGCTCAACTCAGTGCGGTCAACCATGGGCAATGCCAGTGAAGCCGACATGGTCGAACGCTTATCGGGACGGGAGATGATGGTGCTGCAGCAACTGGCCCGTGGCAAAACCAACAAGGAAATTGCCGATGGCATGTTCCTCAGCAACAAAACCGTCAGTACCTACAAGACGCGCTTGCTGCTCAAGCTCAATGCCAGGTCCCTCGTGGACCTGATCGAACTGGCCCAGCGCAACGGCTTGGTCTAGGAGGATATTGCCCCCCTTGAATACCCGTGTAACCGGCAGAAAAAAGCCTCCGTCAGGGAGGCTTCCGGCCGTCAACGGCTCGATCAGAGATCGAAGTCGTAATCGGCCAGCTGTTTTTGCAAGCGTCGCTCTTCCAGAAGATTGTCGATAGTGCGGCGTTTGCTTAAATTGGTCTTGGCCACCTCTGCCACAGGTGCCTCTACCACATCGTCATCCGACTCAACGAGGTCGTCTTCCACTTCCAGTTGTTCGTTGCCAGCGCTCATAAGGTCAACTCCAGGCTAAGACTGCCGTTGGGGCTCCTTATAGCGATAATCCGCGAACGGGTAAAAAAGATTTTTTCAATCGTCTGATCACAAAAACCAATGATCGCTCAATCGTCGGAGGTCTTGTCCTTGTATTCGCACAAGTCTTCGATACGGCAGCTGCCGCAGCGCGGCTTGCGGGCCTGGCAAACGTAGCGTCCGTGCAGGATCAGCCAATGGTGGGAGTCGAGCAGATAGGGCTTAGGCACGAACTTCATCAATTGCTTTTCCACCTCAACCACATTCTTGCCCCGTGCAATGCCGGTTCGGTTGCTGACGCGGAAAATGTGCGTGTCCACCGCCATGGTCAACTGCCGAAACGCCGTATTGAGCACCACGTTTGCCGTTTTGCGGCCCACGCCAGGCAAGGCTTCGAGGGCTTCGCGGGTTTGTGGTACCTCGCCTCCATGCAGCTCCAACAGCAGGCGGCACGTTTCGATCACATTCTTGGCCTTGCTGTTATACAGGCCGATGGTCTTGATGTATTCGGACAGGCCTTCCACACCCAGAGCGTAAATCGCGGCGGGTGTATTGGCCACGGGGTACAGCTTCGCCGTGGCCTTGTTAACGCCAACGTCCGTGGATTGAGCCGAAAGGATCACCGCAATCAGTAATTCGAACGGTGAGGAGTAGGCCAGTTCGGTTTTCGGTTCCGGATTGTCTTCGTGAAACCTGCGGAAGATTTCCAGGCGTTTTGCGGCATTCATAGGGACAGACGTTTCCTTGCAGGCGGTCGGCGTGATGTTAGTAATACACAGCGCAGTGGGTCAGCCGTTGGCCTCGGCATCTTGCAGCGTTTGCTCGGCGTCATTCAATGCAGCTTTCAAGGTTGCCAATTGATGCTCGTCAGCATGGTGATCCTGAGCCTTTTTCAACGCTGCACGGCGCATGGCCAGCTGGATTTTTGCGCGCTTGAACTCGGCGCTTTTAGTGGTCGTCTTTGGTGGCTGCGGTGAGCTGTTGGCCTCCAGTGCGGCAAGCGCCTGCTCGGATGCCTCGAACTGTCGCTGCAGCATAATCAATTGCGACTGTTGCTCAAAGGTCGGCGGATGCCCAAACGCTTTCAAGGATTTGTGCAACTGAGCGCGACTCATGGCGACGCTGCTTTTGGCCTGCTTGATCGCAGCGTCCTGAGCGGCCTGAGTGTTATCGACCGGTGCAACCTCCATCGGCGCTGCGCGCTTGGCTCGTGCCAGTCGTTCGGCGAGCTTGCAGGCTTCTTCACGTTGCAGGCGGGCGTTACGTTGTTCGAAGCGTCGCCGCGCCCGGTTGCGTTTGAGGTCGCGTGCACGCCGTTCATCATCGTTGCTGGCCAAGTCACCGACGATAGGCACAACGTCAGCAAGCGGGCGCATCTCGATACAGTCGACAGGGCAGGGCGCAACACACAGGTCGCAACCTGTGCACTCGTCGACAATCACGGTGTGCATCAACTTGGCGGCACCCACAATGGCGTCCACCGGGCAGGCCTGGATGCATTTGGTACAGCCGATGCATTCGGCTTCGCGGATATAGGCGACTTGCGCAGGCGCATCTCCACGGCTGGTGTCCAGCTCCAGTACCGGCAGGCGCAGCAGTTGCGCGAGCCCGGCAATGGTATCCTGCCCACCGGGCGGGCACTTGTTGATGGCTTCGCCTTTAGCGATGCCTTCTGCGTAAGGCTTGCAACCCGGGTGCCCGCACTTGCCGCATTGAGTCTGCGGCAGCAGCGCGTCGATACGTTGAATGAGGTTCATGCTGTGATCATAGCGTGGACGCCCGGCCCTGGGAGGAGGGCAAGCTGAGAAGCCCCGCCGTAGCAACAGCGGGGCATTTTGCAGAGGTTACTTGATGCGTTGACCCGGCTTGGCACCGCTGTCCGGGCTCAGCAGGTAGATTTCTTCGCCGCCAGGGCCCGCCGCCATCACCATGCCTTCGGAAATGCCGAACTTCATTTTCCGTGGCTTGAGGTTGGCGATCATCATGGTCAGGCGGCCATCGAGCTTGGACGGGTCCGGGTAAGCGCTCTTGATGCCGGAGAACACGTTGCGCTGTTCGTCACCGATATCCAGCGTCAGGCGCAGCAGCTTGTCGGCACCTTCCACGGCTTCGGCCTTGAGGATCAGCGCCACACGCAGGTCTACGGCGGCAAAGGCGTCGAAATCGATTTCCGGGGAAATCGGGTCCTTGGCCAGCTCGCCATTGCCCGCCGGCGTGGATTGGCCGGTATCAGTCTGGCTGGCGACCAGGTCTTCTTTCGAAGCGTCGGTCATTGCCTGGACTTTCACCGGGTCAATTCGGGTCATCAAGGGCTTGAACGCGTTCAACTGATGATTGCCGAGCAAGGTGGTGTGATCGTTCCAGCTCAACGGCGGTACGTTGAGGAACGCCTCGGCATCGGCGGCCAGCAATGGCAGCACCGGCTTGAGGAAGATCACCAACTGACGGAACAGGTTGACTCCGGTGGCGCAGATCGCCTGGACTTCAGCTTCCTTGCCTTCCTGCTTGTTCAGTGACCACGGCGCCTTGTCGGCGATCCAGGCGTTGGCGCGGTCGGCCAGGCCCATGATCTCGCGCATGGCGCGGGCAAAGTCGCGGGCTTCATAAGCGTCGGCGATGCTCGGCGCGGCGGCCAGGAAGGCGTCGGTCAGTTCCGGTGCGGCGTTCTCGGCTACCAGTACACCGGCGTTGCCCTTGTGGATAAACCCGGCGCAACGGCTGGCGATGTTGACGACTTTACCCACCAGGTCCGAGTTGACCTTCTGTACGAAGTCTTCCAGATTCAGGTCCAGGTCGTCGACGCCACGGCCCAGCTTGGACGCGTAGTAATAGCGCAGGTATTCCGGCGACAGGTGGTCCAGGTAGGTGCGCGCCTTGATAAAGGTGCCACGGGACTTGGACATTTTCTGGCCGTTGACCGTCAGGTAGCCGTGCACGGCAATACCGGTCGGCTTGCGATAGCCCGAGCCTTCAAGCATCGCTGGCCAGAACAGCGCGTGGAAGTTGACGATGTCCTTGCCGATGAAGTGGTACAGCTCGGCGGTGGAGTCCTTGCCCCAGAACGCGTCGAAGTCCAGCTCCGGGGTGCGGTCGCACAGGTTCTTGAAGCTGGCCATGTAGCCGATCGGCGCGTCCAGCCATACATAGAAGTACTTGCCCGGCTCGCCCGGAATCTCGAAGCCGAAGTACGGCGCGTCGCGGGAGATGTCCCACTGCTGCAGGCCACTGTCGAGCCATTCGGAGAGTTTGTTGGCCACGGCGTCCTGCAAGGTGCCGCTGCGCGTCCAGGTTTGCAGCATTTGCTGGAAATCCGGGAGCTTGAAGAAGAAGTGCTGCGAGTCCTTGAGCACCGGAGTGGCGCCGGAGATCGCTGACTTGGGATCCTTCAAGTCGGTCGGTGCGTAGGTCGCGCCGCATTTTTCGCAGTTGTCGCCGTACTGGTCTTCGGTGCCGCATTTCGGGCAGGTGCCCTTGATGAAACGGTCGGCCAGGAACATCTTCTTTTCCGGGTCGAAATACTGGGTCACCGAACGTTGGTCGATGTGCCCGGCTTCCTTCAACCGCAGGTAGATCTGGCTCGACAGCTCGCGGTTTTCGTCCGAGTGGGTCGAATGGAAGTTATCGAAGTCCACCAGGAACTCGGCAAAGTCGGCGCTGTGTTCAGCCTGCACATTGGCGATCAGTTGTTCCGGGGTGATGCCTTCCTTTTCGGCGCGCAACATGATGGCCGAACCGTGGGCGTCGTCCGCGCAGACATAAATGCATTGATTGCCGCGATGCTTCTGGAAGCGCACCCACATATCGGTCTGGATGTACTCAAGCATATGGCCAAGATGGATCGAACCATTGGCATAGGGCAGGGCGCTGGTAACGAGGATCTTGCGTGGCTCGGACATGGGGCTCGGCTACTTGATGAAACGGAGGTCGGCCACTATAAAGCGCCGGGAAATTTATTTCACCCCGTGACGCTGTTTCAGTATCTTGCGCACCTTCGAAAGCATGCCGCTCGGCGGCTGGAACGGTTAGGATAGCCGCCTGTTTCAGTCAGTCTTTTTTCGGGAGTAGCCCATGAGCGCCGTCAATCGCGCAGCGGTGGAAGCCGTTCTTCGCCAGTACACCGACCCTTATTTGAACCAGGACCCGGTCAGTGCCGGTTGTGTGCGTGCCATCGAGGTCCAGGGCGACCAGGTGTCGGTGCAGTTGCAACTGGGTTATGCCGCGGGTTTGTTCAAAAGCGGTTGGGCGCAGATGTTGCAAATGGCCATCGAGGGCCTGGACGGCGTGGGTTCGGCCAAGGTCGATATCCAATGTGTGATCGCGCCGCACAAGGCCCAGGCGCAGATCCCGGGCCTGGCCAACGTCAAGAACGTGGTGGCGGTGGCGTCCGGCAAGGGCGGTGTGGGTAAATCGACCACGGCGGCCAACCTGGCCCTGGCCCTGGCGCGGGAAGGTGCGCGCGTGGGCATTCTCGATGCCGACATCTACGGGCCGAGCCAGGGCGTGATGTTCGGCATCGCCGAAGGCACGCGGCCGAAGGTGAAGGATCAAAAATGGTTTGTGCCCATCGAGTCGCTGGGTGTGGAAGTGATGTCCATGGCGTTTCTCACCGATGACAACACCCCGATGGTCTGGCGCGGGCCGATGGTCTCCGGTGCGTTGCTGCAACTGGTCACACAAACGGCTTGGGGCGACCTCGACTACCTGGTGATCGACATGCCGCCAGGCACCGGCGACATTCAGTTGACCCTTGCGCAGAAAGTTCCGGTGGCCGGTGCAGTGATTGTCACCACGCCTCAGGACCTGGCGCTGCTCGACGCCAGGAAAGGTGTGGAGATGTTCCGCAAGGTCAACATCCCGGTGCTGGGTGTTGTGGAAAACATGGCGGTGCACATCTGTTCCAACTGCGGGCATGCCGAGCATCTGTTCGGTGAAGGTGGGGGCGAGAAGCTCGCTACCCAGTATGGCGTTGAACTGTTGGCATCGTTGCCATTGGCGATGGAGATTCGCGAGCAGGCCGATGGTGGCAAACCTACCGTAGCGGCAGAGGCTGATGGGCAGATCGCGATGATCTATCAGGAATTGGCCCGTCACGTCGGTGCGCGGATTGTTTTGCAGGAAGCGACGACGCCGGCGATGCCGACCATTACCGTGAGCGACGATTGATTAGGCTTTAACGGTTA
This sequence comes from Pseudomonas sp. NBRC 111138, assembly GCF_001320835.1. Lineage (NCBI taxonomy): Bacteria > Pseudomonadati > Pseudomonadota > Gammaproteobacteria > Pseudomonadales > Pseudomonadaceae > Pseudomonas > Pseudomonas sp. NBRC 111138. The sequence goes on from NZ_BCBO01000025.1 coordinate 16,910, forward strand.
CGCGAAAAGCCTGACGATCCGTGGTGCTCTCAGGTTTTTCGCGAGCGAGCTCGCTCCTACAGGTGGGGCGCCAATAGGGCTTGCTGCTACTTTGCGTAATGCGCGTGTAAGCATTCGCTTACTTTTCCGTAAGTGTTTGGTTTTTTTAGCGGTTACGTACGTCTTGAATCGACGAAGCTATTATCTAAGCTTTTGAAAAATAAAGATTATTTTAATTCTGGCGAGCGGAAAAGTTTGTCAGCCCGCCGTGGGGATCGCGTTGAACTTCTCTGGGAACGCTCTAACATCAGCCCCGTGTCCACGGATTGGCACAGCCATCAAGGAACGATGGTTTGAAGGAACGTCGCAGGATGCGATTCATCAGGATGATGAAAAGGAATACAGGGACTAGGGAAAAAATGTGGGCGGGTCATACCGCCCCTTTTTTTTGCCTGTAGAAAAGTGAATGCAGGCACCCGAACGCAAAAAAGGCCCTCAAGGGGCCTTTTTTTGTTGGGCAGCGGCGCTTTAGCGCTCTAGTTGCTCAATTTTGTTGGGCTTGCCATCCCATTCAGCGGCATCCGGCATCGGATCTTTGCGCTCGGTGATGTTTGGCCACACTTCGGCCAGCTCGACGTTCAATTGAATGAATTGCTCCATGCCCGCAGGCACTTCGTCCTCGGAGAAAATCGCGACGGCCGGGCATTCTGGTTCACACAGGGCGCAGTCGATGCACTCATCCGGGTGGATAACCAGGAAATTCGGGCCTTCGTAGAAGCAGTCCACCGGACAGACTTCTACGCAGTCGGTGTACTTGCACTTGATGCAGTTGTCGGTGACGACGAAGGTCATTTCTAATTTTCTCCTCAGGCGGCGGCAGCGAAACCCCTTGTGGTGGGGTTCGCGAGGTTTGAGAGCGATAGTCTGCGGACCAGGCTAAAAGCCCGCAGCATCCCAAACCGCGCGAGATTCTATCAGCTTGCAAGCGTCTGCGTTATATCCGAGTCTTCAGTGCATATAACATTTCGAGCGCTTTACGCGGCGTCAAGTCATCCAGGTCAAGTTTTGCCAACTCATCCAGCACTGGATGGGGCAAACTGGCGAACATATCGCTCTGGTGCGGCGCGGCAGGTTTCTTGCTGGCCTTGGCAGGGCTGGCGACCACGGTTTCATGGGGCAGCGCCGTTGTTTCCAGGCGGCTGAGGTGTTCGCGGGCACGGGTGATCACCTCGTTCGGCACACCGGCCAACTGCGCCACGGCCAGACCATAACTCTGGCTCGCCGGCCCTGGCAGCACATGGTGCAGGAACACGATGCGCTCGTTGTGCTCGGTGGCATTGAGATGCACGTTGGCCACCAGCGGCTCGCTTTCCGGCAACACCGTCAGCTCGAAGTAGTGCGTGGCGAACAGCGTGTACGCACGCAGATGCGCCAAGCGTTCGGCCGCGGCCCAGGCCAGGGACAGGCCGTCGAAGGTGCTGGTGCCGCGGCCCACTTCGTCCATCAGCACCAGGCTGCGTTCGGTGGCGTTGTGCAGAATGTTGGCGGTTTCGCTCATTTCCACCATAAAGGTCGAACGGCCGCCGGCCAGGTCATCGCTGGAGCCGATCCGCGTGAAAATGCGGTCTACCAGGGACAATTCGCAACTGGCTGCCGGTACGAAGCTGCCGATATGCGCCAACAACACGATAAGCGCGGTCTGGCGCATGTAAGTGGATTTACCACCCATGTTCGGACCGGTGATCACCAACATGCGGGTATCGTCGTCCAGCGACAGGTCATTGGCGACGAACGGCGTGGTCAGCACCTGCTCTACCACCGGGTGACGACCTTGCACGATACGCATGCACGGTTCGCTGACAAACCGTGGGCAATTGAGGTCCAGGTTCAACGCACGTTCGGCGAGGTTGCTCAATACATCCAGCTCCGCCAGGGCGGCGGCGGTGTCTTGCAACGGCGCCAGGCGGCTGATCAAGTCCTCGAGCAAGGCTTCGTAGAGCATTTTTTCCCGCGCCAGGGCGCGGCTTTTGGCTGACAGCGCCTTGTCTTCGAACTCTTTGAGCTCAGGGGTGATAAAACGCTCGGCGCCTTTGAGGGTCTGGCGACGTTGATAGTCGATAGGCGCCGACTCGGCCTGCTTGCTCGGCAGCTCGATAAAGTAACCATGCACGCGGTTGTAGCCGACCTTCAGGTTGGCCAGGCCCGTACGGGCTTTTTCGCGGGCTTCCAGGTCGATCAGGAACTGCCCGGCGTTTTCGCTCAGGGATTGCAGCTCATCCAGCTCGCTGTCGTAGCCGGTTTTCAACACGCCGCCGTCACGAATGATCGCCGGCGGGTTGTCGATAATGGCCTTTTCCAGCAGCGCCGCGAGGTCCGGGTAAGTGCCAGCGGTGACGGCAAGCTGTTGCAGGTGCGGCGTGTCCAGTTCGGTCATCGCGACTTGCAGCTGCGGCAGGGCGCTCAAGGCATCGCGCAGGCGCGCCAAGTCGCGGGGCCGCGCATTGCGCAGGCCGATCCGCGCCAGGATGCGCTCGATATCGCCAATCTCTTTCAGTTGCGGCTGCAGTTTTTCAAAGCGATAGCCGTCGAGCATGCAGGTAATGGAAGATTGGCGCGCTTGCAGCACCGTCAAATCCCGCAGCGGACGGTTCAACCAACGGGTCAGCAAACGGCTGCCCATCGCGGTCTGGCAACGGTCCACCACCGATTGCAGGGTGTTATCACGCCCACCGGCCAGGTTGGTGTCCAGTTCCAGGTTGCGACGGCTGGCGCCATCGAGCACCACGGTATCGTCGAGACGCTCATGGCGCAGGCTGCGCAAGTGAGGCAGAGCAGTGCGCTGGGTTTCCTTGGCGTAGCTGAGCAAGCAGCCTGCGGCACCGATGGCCAGGGTCAGGGTTTCGCAACCGAAGCCTTTAAGGTCCTGCACCGAGAACTGCTGGCACAGACTTTTCAGCGCAGAGTCGCGCTCGAAATCCCACGGTGCACGACGCTTGGTCCCACGACGTTTCTCTGCCGGCAAGTCCTTGGGCCAATCATCCGGAATCAACAACTCCACCGGATTGATACGCTCAAGTTCCGCCAACAGGTTCTCCCAGCCCTTGATCTCCAGCACGCTGAAGTTGCCGCTGGTGATATCCAGCACCGACAGGCCGAACAAACGCTCATCGCCCAACACCGCCGCAATCAGGTTGTCGCGACGCTCATCCAGCAACGCCTCATCACTCACCGTGCCCGGCGTAATAATGCGTACTACCTGACGCTCCACCGGCCCTTTACTGGTGGCCGGGTCGCCGATCTGCTCACAGATCACCACCGACTCACCCAGCTTCACCAGCTTGACCAGGTAGCCTTCCAACGAGTGGTAAGGAATCCCACACATCGGAATCGACTGCCCCGCCGACTGCCCGCGCGCGGTCAGGGTGATGTCCAGCAGCTTGGCGGCCTTCTTCGCGTCTTCATAGAAGATCTCGTAGAAGTCGCCCATGCGATAGAACATCAACTGATCAGGGTGCTGGTTTTTCAGGCGCCAGTACTGCTGCATCATCGGGGTGTGGGAGGACAGATCTGAGGAGTTTTTACTCATTGGGTAATAGGCAAATTCGTTGAAAGTGATGGGGCAAAGGGGGCGCTTGGCCCAGCATTTTTTGCGATGGCGGCAAGGTTAACACGCGAGGTCGGACCTTCGCAGGTCGCAAGCGGCCAGGTAAACCACGAAAGCGGTGCCGCCTCAAGAAACACCAACATAACCGTGGCGAGGGGGCTTGCTCCCGGTGGAGCGCGCAGCGTCCCTGGAAAATGGCTGCTACGCAGCCGAGCGAGAGCAAGCGCCCTCGCCACAGGTTAGCGGTTCAATCAGGCATTGCAGCAGCGTTAGACAATCCGGTCAGAGCCCTGAAAATCAGGGGCTGACTCACGCGCATTCATATCTCAATACGAGATAGAAACGCAGGTCGTGAATACGATCAGACTATTTGGATCTACGCCCACTGGCCGGAAACAACCCTCTGATCACCCCAAGAAACGCAGCAAACAAATTGATTGAAGTCGCCGTAGTGATGGCAATCACTACATTGTCCGAGAACGGCGCTTTACCCGAGTAATACGTCGACCACCCATTCCAAACCAAAAGAACCGCCCAGAAGATCACACCGCAGGCGGCAAACCAGAATGCACGTCCCGCATACTTCTTGCGCAGTTGCCGTTCGGCCTTCTGGTCTTTTAGGTTCTGGTTTCTTTCATCGTCGGTGCCTATGGCTTGCTCGCCACCGGCTTGGGTGTCCTGGTCAGGCCCTGCCGCGGGGGGCAGGGTGAGTTCCAGGTTGTCGAGTTCTTCACTCACGGATGCGGCTCTTTGGGTGAATGAGTATTGCCATGTCTTCCCAGTCGATGGCGGAACCGTCGGCACCCTTGAGGGCCCAGGCTGTGCCGTCCTCGTGGGACAGGTTGGACAGTTGGGTGCCGGACCATTTGCCGTATTTGTTAATGATCCGGTCAATCAAACGATGGGTGTAGGTATCGCTCTCAGGAACCCTCGGTGTCACGAAGACAATGTCTTCGGCGTCGGGCTTCAGGTTGCTGAGCAGCGCGGTCACCGGGCGATTACCGTAGGATTTCAACTCATGGTAAAGCGACGGGATGACCGGGCCATATTGCCAGCGGGCGAAGTGGTCATCCATCAGGGGCTGGTCCCGTTCGCGCAAATGCCAGGACTGTGTATAGAACAGCAGTTTCTGCAGCTTCATCGGGGTCAGGCCCGAAACCTTGCCTTCCTTCGCGCGTTCAATGAAGGCGTTAGCAACAGCTAGCGCTGAATAAGCCATGAGCACCTCCGTCGTTGCTGGCTACGTTGTCAAAGAGTTTTATACATAGGCCTTGAGTTGTCGACATGCAAGGTGTTGATCGGCAGCAATACCAAGCTGGCAGAATAGTAGAATGCCGATAACTGGGTGTATATACAGTATTTTGATTCGAATTAATTGAAAGTCGGATGTTTAATGCATAAATATGCAAATTAGCATTTGCCAACCTCAGAAACTCCCGTCACTATCCGCGTTATGCAAAAACGCAACGTTTCTATCGTCTTAAGAGAACTGCTGGATCGCGACCGGATCTCCCCCACGGAGCTCCATCGGCGCACCGGCGTGCCTCAATCCACACTGTCCCGGATCCTCAGCGGCAAGATCGTTGATCCGTCGGATAAACACATCTCGCGCATCGCCGAGTATTTTCGCGTAAGTACTGATTACCTGCGCGGGCGCGCAGCAGTGGGCGTTGTGCGCGACGATGGGCGCGACCCGATGCATTCGGAACTCAAGGACATAAGCCTGTGGGACGACGACACCCCCGTTAATGATGACGAGGTGTCGATCCCCTTTCTGCGCGAGGTTGAATTGGCTGCTGGATCAGGAAGATTCGTCATCGAGGAAAGCGAGAAGGCCAGCCTGCGGTTCGGCAAGCGCAGCCTGCGGCATAATGGTGTGCAGTTCGACCAGGCCAAATGCGTGACGGTACGTGGCAACAGTATGTTGCCGGTATTGCGCGACGGCGCCACGGTAGGGGTGAATGCCGGCAAGAGCGGCATTGGCGATATCGTGGATGGCGACCTGTATGCCATCAATCACAACGGCCAGTTGCGGGTTAAACAGCTCTACCGCCTGCCTTCCGGTATTCGCCTGCGTAGCTTCAACCGTGATGAACACCCCGATGAGGACTACAGCTTCCAGGATATCCAGGACGAGCAGATCAGCATCCTCGGTCATGTTTTCTGGTGGGGCATGTACGCCCGCTAACCTCCACGCGTAAGAAGAAACCCGCTCATGTGCGGGTTTTTTTTCGTCCATAGAAAACCGGCAAAGCCCAAGCCCGCCAGGCTTCCAATGCATCCGTGCATTCCTATAGCAAAAATAAATGCATTTGTGCATTGACTGTATATGCATACATGCATATTCTTAATCTCAAGCCAGCCAACAAGGCCTGGTGGAGGCGGCAAGGATGCTGCCAAGGAAGACAAGGAAGGCACGCAACATCGGCAAGGACGCCATCGAAGCGATGGCAGGGAGGCCAGGCAACACCGGCAAGGATGCCGACGCTCTTTAGTTTCAACGCTTCAACAACAGGCAGCGATGAACCGGCCTTAACGGTTCAGAGGGTTGGCAACTGACCCGGGTGTGCAGCGTAAAGCACCAAAAGCAGTTATCCGGCAGACAGGGATCGTGGTCGGAAAAACATCGAGGAAAGGACCGTACCGCGCCAGTAGCGCCGAAAGTCCGAGGACATCATTACTGAAAAGCCCGGGCGACCGGGCTTTTTGGAATGCCTACCTACTCAAGCATTTGTAAATGAAATACGGACTATTTATTGCTCAGCCAGGAGGCGTGACATGACAAGTGAACAGCAAGCGTTAGCGGAGATGCCTATCTGGCTGGTCATCGTACTGGCAGTGATCGGCGGTGTATCCGGCGAGATGTGGCGGGCCGACAAGGAGGGCGCCCGCGGTTGGTCGTTGATCCGCCGCCTGGCCCTGCGTTCCGGGGCGTGCATGGTTTGCGGGGTTTCGGCTTTGATGCTGTGCTACGCCGCCGGCATGTCGATCTGGACCGCCGGCGCCATCGGTTGCCTGACCGCCATGGCCGGTGCCGACGTGGCTATCGGCCTTTACGAGCGGTGGGCGGCCAAGCGCATCGGGATCAACCAAGGCTCCCGCCAGGACCCGCAGTAATTGTTGCAAGGACGCTACTAAAATGACGCTTATCGAAAAGCCATCGCAACTGCCCCAGGCCATTGGCGCGGCGCTGCATGCAGCCCTCCCGGGCCTCAAGGTGGGGAGCCACCAGGATTTCCAGGGCGACGCTGAAAAAAACGGCGTAATGGTTACGGTCGAAGGTAATGGCCCTGGCATTCGCTCTCGCGAGGGGCGCAAAGCCCACGTCTTGGCCATTTCACTCAGGGCCATGGTTGCTCCCGGTGCATTGGCGTTCGATGCCTGCGACCTGGCCAGCCAACTGATGGACTTGGTGCTGGATAACCGATGGGACCTGCCCCCGGCACAGTGCGATTTGCCGGCGAATATCGTCGCTGCGCCCGCTTTGCGCACTTCCGTGGAAACGGATTACGACACCTGGACGGTTTCCTTCACGCAAACCCTCTATCTGGGGCCGGCGTTACTCGACGATCCCACAGGCCAACCGCTATTTGCCTGTACCTGGGACGTCTCCAACATCGACGACCCAACCCAATACCAGCCACTGGCGGAGTAGCCCATGTTCGACGCGCTGTTACGCATGCAATTGGGACCGATCGTCGAACGCCTGGCAGAGATGGAGAGCCAGCTCGAAGACCTTTACCGCCGCGCTGAAAGCTTCTGCCGGATCGGCATTTGCCAGCAGGTCGATGCAGCCAGCAACACCTGCAAGGTCAGCCACGGTGATTTGCTGACCCCGGCGATCCGCTTTTTCAACCCCAGTGCCGGTGCACAAACCGAAACCCGCATTCCCACGGTGGGTGAGCAATGCCTGCTGCTCAACTACGGCGGGGGGGAGGGCGGTGTGCAATCCGTGGCCCTGTTCGGCCTTAACAGTGATCGCTTCCCGCCGGTCTCCAGCGTGGCAACGCTGACTCGGCGCCGGCATCAAGATGGCACCCAAAGCGACTATGACGACGCCAGCCACACCTTCAACTGGGTCAACGGCCCGACCAGCTTCAGCGGTTCCCGCGAACAGGTTGACGTCAAAGTCGGCGCCGCCAGCCTGACCCTCAACGCCCAAGGCATCACCCTGCAAGTCGGCGGCACCAGTCTGTTGCTGGATGCCGGCGGCGCGCACTTCAGCGGCCCGGTGGTGGACCATCAAGGACGCGTCATCAGCCCCCGATAAGGACACCCCATGCTTGGAATCGATAGGAACACCGGGGCGGCCGTCGACGACTGGCTGCAATTTGTGCAGCGCGCCACCCGAGCGCTGACCACCCCTGTGGGCACTCGGCAAAAACGCCCGTTGTACGGCTCGCTGATCCCACAGTTGCTCGGCCAGAACCTCGGCGACGACCTGTTGATCCTCGCCCAGAGCCACGCCGCGCAGGCCTTCTACAACACCCACAACGGCATCGGCGACTTCGACCCTCAGGTCATCGTCGCCACTCGCCAGGGCGCCGGCCTGCTGTTGCGGTTTGCCGGCACCTGGAAAAACCGCCAACAATCCTTCGAGGTCGTGACATGAGCATGTTGATCCCCGGCCAGAACCAACTGGCGGAACCGGCCATCATTAAGGTGGATGAGTTCGAACCGTTGCTGGCCGAATTCAAAGCGTTTGTCATCGACTATGTCGCCACCCGCGCTCCGCAAAGCGCAGCCAAACTCCAGGTCAGCCTCGACAACGAGAGCGAACTGCTGACCCTGGCCCTGGAGGCTTTTTGCGTGCGTCTGCAAACCCACGAACGCAAATACAACGCCCGCATCAAGCAGATGCTGGCGTGGTGGGCAACCGGTAGTAACCTGGATGCACGCCTGGCCGATATGGGTCTGGAACGCCAAATGCTCGACCCTGGCGACCCGGCCGCGTTCCCGCCGGTGCCGCCTACTTTGGAAAGCGATGACGACGCTCGCCTGCGTTACTACCTGGCACCCCACGCTCCAGCAGCAGGCTCGCGGATGCAGTATCGCCGTGAAGTGTTCACCCTTGGCGAGCGTCCAGTGGTGAAAGTACAGAGCGCGACGCCGGGTGTGGTCACGGTCACCTACACCTTCGACCCGGACGGCTATGCGGCCCAGATCAAGGACGGCAACGCCCGACGCACCGCACCGGGGGAAGTCATGGTCACCGTGCTTTCCAGGGAGGGTGACGGCACGCCATCTGCCGACTTGCTTGACGGTGTACGTCGACATTTCGCACGGCCGGATGTACGGCCCGAAACCGACCTGGTCAGCGTCCAGGGCGCGCAGATTCAACCCTACAAAATTCGCGTGGTGGCCAAGATCAACGCCGGCCCGGACTCGGGGCTGACCCAAGTGGCGGCGCAGAAACTGCTGCAAGATTACGCAGAGTCCTGCCACCGCCTGGAAGGGCGGGTGGACCCCAGCTGGATCGACTACGCCATCCACAGTGCCGGCGCTGCGCAACTGCAAATCCTCGAACCGCTGGCGCCGATTGTCAGCACCGCGTTCCAGGCCCCGCATTGCACGGGCGTCGAGGTGGAGGTGCGCACGCTATGAGTGAACCCAAAGCGAGTTTGCTGCCCGCCAACAGCTCACCGCTGGAAAAGGCGTTGGACCTGGGCTTCGGCACATTGCTTGAGCGCGTCACCCCGCCGTTTCCGGCACTGATGAACCCGCTGCACACCCCCAGCGAATTCCTGCCTTACCTGGCCGCAGACCGTGGCGTCAGCGAGTGGGATGCCGAGGCCAGCGAGGCGGAGAAACGCCTGACCGTGGCCTTGTCCTGGCAAATCCAGCGCCAGGCCGGCACACCCAAGGCGCTGAGTCATGCGGTGGAGTCATTGGGCTTCACGCCCAATATCAGCGCCTGGTACCAGCAACGTCCGCTGGGCGTGCCTTACACCTTCGACGTGCAGGCGATCATCGGGCGCAGTTGGTCCAGCGGCGACCATAACCGGCTGATCCGGCGTGTCAACGCAGCCAAAAGTGAGCGCGATCAGGCGACGATCACCATCGTGCATGAAACCGAAGGCCAGCTCGCGCTAACGCAAGTGCTCGACGCGCCTTTAAGCGACGGCGAGTTCTACCTGAACGGCGCGTTGCCGGACTTGGCGCTGGTTGCCCGGCTAAACAGTGCCGGGGTTGCCCAGCACTACACCATTAACGATTACGACCTCAGGGCGCAGCCATGACAGATGAAATCACGCGCCTGGTGCGCTTCACCTCCAAAGGTTTGGATGAAGTGCTGCAGGCAAAGAACCAGGGCCTCAAAGGCGAAATCACCCACGTTGGCGCCGGCACCGGCCGCTACAACCCCGACGGCACGGAAGTGGCCTTGCGTGACGAGCGCCAACGGGTGGCCATCGTCGATTACGAAGACCTGGGCGAGCGCCAACTCAGGATGGCCGCGCTGTTTGATGGCGACGGTGAGTATGAGATTGGTGAGTTCGGGTTTTACCTCGCCAGCGGGACGTTGTTGGCGGTGTATTCCGTGGCGGGGAAGTTGCTGACGTATAAAGCAGCGGCGGCGCGGGTGCTGCAGAAGTTTACGCTGGATGTTTCGCCGTTGCCGGCGGATAGCGTTACGGTGGTAGTGGGGTCTGAAAACCTCAATATTTTGCTGGTCGAAGAGCTTGCTTCTCTTTCGGCGGCAAGCGTCGACAACATGGCCCGAGGTGTAGGGGTTCTATTTCGGGTAATGGTTTTGGAAAAGAATGCGACTTAGCGACAGAGCCATTTTACTTGTCACCATGAAGCCGCTCTTTGGGCTTGATTGAAAACTCAGGGGAAATATTAATGGAATACAGGGAGTTCAAACAGTGAGTACTGAACAGCAATTGGCCGCTGTTGTAAGCGCGGCAAATAATTTGACGAACATCGTTACGAGCAAGGTCGATGATATTGATAAGGCGCTTGAAGCTTCGCGTCGAAAATATGAGGCACAGCTTGTAAGCCTGGAGCAGAGGTTGCCTAGGCTGGCGCTTACGCGAAACTTCAATATGACAGCGGATGCCACGGGAACCCTGATTGATGGGTGGGCTGTTCATCAACAGGTAACTGCCACAAAACTGCGGACGGTGACCGCGGCGGCGCAAACTGCGGGGCGGCCTCAGGCGGACGTCGACTTTATGCTTCAGGTACAGGCGGATGTGCGTGAGCAATATCCAGATTTCGACATAAGCTCGACTGGATATTGGCGCACCAGTATTAACGTCTGGCAAATGAAATGGTCGGACAATCAAGGCACCCCGCAGAGCGGCATGTGGCTTGCGTTTCCTTATTCTGTTGACAGCGACAGGGCAAGCGGAGGGACGCCCGTGAGTCTGAATTCGTGTATGACTTTCGGAGCTTTTGTTCGAGTGATTGAGGGCGCTGTTTCAGGTTTTTGGAGTACACAGAGCGAAAAGGGTAAGTGGCGTTGGTGTTCTGAGGTGGTATTGCCGGCCCAGCGTTTTGGGTATTACGCGCATCTTCATCCAATGCGCAACTCCGAGGGTGGAGTTGTTGAAGTAATGCTGGCGGGCGCTTGTACGGGCGTAGTTGCCCACCCCGCTGACTGGGGAACCATGTTGGCTTTGGGTTAAGGAGAATATTGATGAAACCTGAATTTGTACCTGCTGAGCTTCACCCTTTGATCAAGTGGACGCTCATTCGTAAGTCCCGGGACGCCGACCTGGCATCTAGCGACTATGCGGCCATGCCTGATTACCCAATGGCCGACGAAGATCGCTCAGTGTTCGTGGCCTACCGTAAAGCTCTGCGCGACATCCCCGATCAGGGTGCCGACCCGGACGCGGTGGTATGGCCTGAAAAGCCCCGCTTCCTGAAGTAAGCCCCCCACCGCGAAAGCGGTTTTTTCGCCCCCCGAAAGCCCCTCCTGCAGGGGCTTTAACATTTTCCATCCCGGAGATCTCCACCCATGCCCACCCGCCAAACCTACACCGTCCTCATCCCATTCCCCATCGGCAAAGGCCATTGGTCCACCGCTGGCGAGGAACTGGAACTGCTGGACGTCGAAGCATCTGCCCTGCGCACCGCTGGCCGCCTGGAACTGACCAGCGTCCTCAACTCCACCCCCAAGAAGGCTGAATAACCATGGCAGAAGTCCTGAACTTCGAGCACAACGGCATCACTGTGAATGCCACTGAATCCCCCGAGGCCATGGGTGGCCTTGGCGATAACGTCATTGGCCTGGTCGGCACTGCGCCGAATGCCCATGCGTCGATCCCGAAAAACGCGCCGTTTCGCATCAACAGCTTTACCACTCAGGCGTTGCTGGACCCTACCGGCACTGAGTCGGGAACCTTGTTCCAAGCGGTGTACCAGATCCTCAAAGTGGTGAAGGTGCCGGTTTATGTGGTCATCGTCGAGGAAGGCGCCACCCCGGCCGATACGATCAATAATGTGATCGGCGGCAACGACCCGGTCACCGGTCGCAAGCTGGGCCTGGCGGCCCTGAGCAGCGTGCCTGAAGACCTGACCATCATCGGCGCTCCAGGCTTTACCGGCACCAAGGCTGTGGCTGGTGAGTTCGCCTCTTTCGGCAAGCGCATCAAGGCCCGTGTGGTACTGGATGGCAAGGACGCGTCCGTTGCCGACCAAGTGACCTACAGCGGCGAACTGGGCGGGGCCGACCAGGGCTTCGACCGTTGCCTGCTGGTGCACAACATGCCGTCGGTGTACTCCAAGGCCGCGAAGAAGAACGTGTTCCTGTCGCCATCCTCGCTGGCCATCGCCGCATTGGCCAAGGTCAAGCAGTGGGAAAGCCCAGGTAACCAGGTGACCTTCGCCGAGGACGTTTCCCGCGTGGTCGAGTACAACATCCTCGACACCTCCACCGAAGGCGACCTGCTCAACCGCTACGGCGTGAGCTACTACGCTCGCACCATCCTCGGCGGCTTCTCGCTGCTGGGTAACCGCTCCATCACCGGCAAGTTCATCAGCTACGTCGGCCTGGAAGATGCCATCAGCCGCAAGCTGGTCAAGGCCGGCCAGAAAGCCATGGCCAAGAACCTCACCAAGTCCTTCATGGATCAGGAGGTCAAGCGCATCAACGACTGGCTGCAAACCCTGGTGGCCGACGAAACCATTCCCGGCGGCAGCGTGTACCTGCACCCGGAGCTGAACAGCGTCGAGAAGTACAAAAACGGCACCTGGTTCATCGTCATCGACTACGGCCGCTACGCACCGAACGAACACATGGTTTATCAACTCAACGCCCGCGATGAAATCATCGAGCAGTTCCTGGAGGACGTTCTCTAATGTTTACCAACCGAGTCAGACAGGCCATTGCGGCCACCCTTCAAGGCCTGCCGTTGTCCGCAACCGTGGAAGAGTTCACCCCGCCGAAGATCGAGTTCGACATGGAGCCCATGTCCGGCGGGCGCTTTATTGCCGAGGAAATGGCCAAGAGCGGCAAGGTGCTCAATGCCAAGCTGGTGCTGCAAGGTGCCGGCCCGGAAATCATGCTGGCCCTGGGCGTGCGCACGGGCGACGACATCTTGCTGAACGTGCGTGAAGCCGGCCAAGACCAGGACGGCAAGACCTACTTCACCTACCACACCGTGGGCGGCAAGCTCAAATCCCTGGAGGAGGCGAAGCT
>NZ_BCBO01000026.1:0-26638 GCF_001320835.1 Pseudomonas sp. NBRC 111138
AGGCCACCACCACGCTGGAGCTGTCCTGCCGTACCTACAACCGTCTGGAAAATGGCATTTCGGTGATCGACATCGATGTGCGCACCCAGAAGTTCGTGCTCAACGGCGTCGACATTCTTGGCGATGCCCGCCGCGCCGTGCTGATGCCTTAAGGGCCGGCGCAATCTGAAGCGAGCACGGTCAAGGTGGGAGCTGGCTTGCCTGCGATGCAGGCGACTCGGTATCCCTGGTGTATCGAGTGGATGCCATCGCAGGCAAGCCAGCTCCCACAGGGGCCATGCTCAGGTTTAGATTTTTCGCACTTTTCAATACCGTTCAACAAGGAATTGCCCCATGGCCTGGATGCCACCGTTGCACATCCTGCTGTCCCCGATCACCGCCGACACCGGTGCAATGATCGAGCAGGTTCAACTCAAACCGTTGTTCTACGCCGCGCAAAAAGACGCGCTGGCCCGGGCCGGTGATGACGAGGACGACCAGTTCTTCGAACTGGCGAAACTCGCCACCGGCCTGTCGGAAAAAGAACTCGACCAACTCAAACGCCCGGACTACGTGAGCATTGCGCAGTACGTACACGAAATGTCGACGCGCCCGGCCTCGTTCTTCTTGAAAGAACAGGACGTGACGACCCACGACCAGCCTGTCCACCTGCTATTACCCCTGGAAGCCGCCGGCCGAACCCTGACCGAACTGCCCCTGGAAATGCCCGCCCTGCGCGCTACCAAGGTGATGAAAAAGCTAGCCACTAACAAAGAGCGTGCCGAGTTCATCACCGCCCATTGCACCGGCCTGATGATTCCCGATCTTGCCGGCCTGACCGTGCCCGACTGGACCGAGCTGCAGGAGCGCATCGACGATTTTTTAAACAAACCGGCGGACTTCTTTCGGAGCGCGACATCGAAGTGATCCTCGATGTAGTGCCGCTGGTTTACTCGGTAAACGAAGCGGAAATCCTCGATTGGGAAGCCGGCAAAGCATTGCGCCGCTACGACATCGCAATCAGTCGTCTTGGCGTCAAACAGGAGTAGAGCGCAATGGCAGATAGTAATCATGGAGCAGGGTCAGCCATTGCCAAGGACGGCGTGATGACTCAGGGCGCACTTCAGATGACAGGAATGCACGCTAGTCTCAAACCTATCACCCAAGCGCTGCCGAGCCCGCTTGAGGGGGCCCCGGGGAGTGCGGCGAGTTTGGCCCTGGCATTGGCCGATGCCAGCTTGCAGATCAAGCATCTGGCGGACGGGCAGGTCCGGTTGGTCGATACGCTGGAGCTGTTCAACGTCTCGTTGCTCAAGGTGATGGAAGCCCGGCAAGCTCAAACTGCCGGGAACGCAGAGGGTACGAAGACCGTCGCGCCTACAGACAAGCGCACACCCTCGCAGGCGCTGGACGCCGCGATGACCGATATTGACCAACTGTTGATGCTTGCCCGGCATGAGCGCAAGGCATTGCGTGAAGCCAACCTTGCCATGGCGTCCGAGCCGGTGGTGGCTGCCAGTGGTGCCAGTGCCGTCGACCTCGCAAAGGTCGAGTATGCCGCCGCCCGTTCCGGTATCGGCAGTGATCGCAAGGACGCTTCGGGCAATATCGACCCCGTTGGGCGCCGGGCAGACCTGCAGCAGTTCGCTCGCGACGCTGCGATCCTGGCGACGGCGTTCAAGATCGACGTCAAAAATGCCGGCGAAATCATGGGCGGCTGGCGCGAGTCAATGCACCTTGATCGCGCACAAGCCTTGGACCTTGCCGACGCAACAAACGTGCTGGGCACCCAGGTATCGCTCAAGGCCGAATCGGCGGATATCGGCGCTGTTGTGCAACTCCAAGGCGCTGCCGCGAAGGCTGCGGGCATGAGTCCCGAACAGGCTGCAGCGCTTTCGGCGGCGTTGTTGAGCGCAGGTAACAGCAAGGTTGTTGCTGGTGCCGGGCTGGAAAAAATCAGCGCCGTCCTGGCTAAAGGCGACAACGCCTCTGCAGGGCAACGCAGTGCCTGGGCAGAGCTCAAGCTTGATCCAAAAGTACTCGCGGCGGGCATGAAACAGGACGCCCCACAGGCCGTGCTTACGGTGCTGGAGGCGCTCAAGTCGCAACCTGCCGAAAGGCAGGCGGTGCTGGCGACCCAGTTGTTCGACGGCAACCAGACGATTCTGAGCCTGGTACCGGTGATCGACAGCGTGAAACAGGCCTTTTCGCTGGTCGCAGAAAAATCCACCTACGCCACTTCGACGCTGGGCGACCAAGGTTCGGTGCTGCGTTCGGCCGCGGTTCGTGCGGACTCTACTTACGCACGTCGGCAAGCCTACGAGGCCAGTACCACACGCTTGAGCACCGCCTCTGATACAGCGCTGGCCCCCGTTGTGGATGCCTCGCTGACCGCAATGAACGGCCTGGTCAGTGGCGTGGCTTGGCTCGCGGAAGGCCTGCCCAAGGCTGCCGCTGCCGTCACCCTGGCGGGGGCGGTGCTGATCCCGGTGGTTTCCGGTGTTTTCGGTGCCGTGAAGGACAAGATTTTCGAAAAGGTCGCAGGGAAAGTGCTCGGAGAGGGGCCGGCAGCCGGGAATAAAACCACACCGCCGGACAGCCAGCGCAACGCCCCGAGTAATGACGGGCACAACGGTAATCGCCCGTCTGCTTCCGGCCCTGGCATCTCTGGCAAGGCGGCGAAGGTGAGCAAGCTGGCCAAAGGGGTCCCCCTGGGTTTGGTGGTGGCCCAGGCCGGTGTCGAGATGACGCAAGGCGCGATGACCGGAAACCTGGGTCAAGCGGTTGGCACTAGCGTGGGCTCCATCGGCGGCGGTGTTGCCGGCGGTGTCGTCGGTGATGTGGCCGGGATGGCGATAGGCCGAGCGGTCGGCACGCTGGCGGGAGCTGTTATCGGTTCGGTTGTTCCGGGTGCCGGCACAGTGTTGGGCGGTGTGATGGGCGGCGTCGCCGGGGGCGCAATCGGTAAGGTAGTCGGTGGCGCCGTGGGCACTTTCGTGGGCAGTGACGTCGGTGCGTGGCTGGCTGAAAAAGTGATGGGGACGGGCGATCGCCTGCCATCCCCCACGGAGGTCAGCAAAAACCTCAACGCCCCTCAGGCCGACAACCGCCAAATCAACTTCGCCCCGCAAATCACCATCACCGCGCCTGAGCAAGCCAGCCATCAACAACTGGCGGCGCTCGTGGTGCAACAGATCGAAGCGCAATTTACCCCGCTGTCGATGGACAACCTGCTGGCGACCCGACGCGGCGCAGCACTCACCGATGGAGCTGTGTGATGCGACAACAGATGGTCTTGGGTACTTTTATTTTCGGGCTGTCCCGTGGGTTCGCCTACGACACGCTTGATCGTGGTAGCAGCGGGGGCTGGGTCAGTCTCGACATCATTGCCGGCAAACCTAAATCCAGCCAGGTCGGCCAGGGGCTCGAAACGCTGGCATTGGGCGGCAAGGCTGCGCGTGCCGATGGCATGGCGCGCCTGGATGAGTTGCGCACCCTGCAGGCCCTGCGGGCGCCGTTGCCTTTGGTGGACGGGTTGGGGCGTAACTGGGGGCTATGGACCATCCAGTCGATCAGTGAAAAACAAGCCAGCGTGATCGACGACGGGACGGCCATGGTGATCAATTGGACATTGTTACTGGAGGAGTTCGTCAATGCGTAGGGTTCGAAGTATTGCCGGCGACTCGGTGAACCTGTTGCTCTACCGCGAACTGGGGCGCAGTGATGATGCCGCAGAAGAAGCGTTGTGGCGCTTGAACCCGGAGTTGGCCGAACAGGGCGCGGTACTGCCGGCGGGCGTCAGCGTGCTGGTGCCCGAATTGGACGCGCAACCGGTTGCGAGTCGGCCGGTTTCCGCCTGGGATTAAGGAGCCATCATGGCACTCGGATTTACACCTGTAGTGGAGCTATACGGAGCCAATGCCGCGTTATTCAACGAGAGGCTCTTGGATTGGGAGCATACCGACGCAGCGGGGTTTGTATCTGATCAACTGAAGTTGACCCTCGATATCGAGGGGCTTGAAGGGCTGCCCGATCTGGGCGGCAAAATTGGCCTGCGTATTGGCTACCTGGAATCGGGCCTGGTGGATAAGGGCGTGTTCAAGATCACCCAGCGCACGCCGTCGATGTTCCCATTGCGACTGGTGCTGGTGGCCACGGCGGCACCGTTCGACGAGCACGAATTCAAACAGCGCCGCACCGCCAGCCATGGGCCGATAACCCTGGGTGCGCTGTTTCGCCAACTGACCACCCGATATGGTTTTTCACCGCGTGTGGCGCCTGAACTCGACGGTGAGCCGATCGCGCACATCGATCAGACCAATGAAAGCGACATGGCCTTTCTGACGCGCCTGGCCAAGCGCTTCGATGCGGTGGCCAAGCCTGTCGATGAGCTGTATGTACTGGGGCGCAAAGGCCAGATCAAGACGCTGTCGGGCAAGGCATTGCCGGATGTACGGTTGTCGATTACCCATGACAATCGTCCAGGTGACCGCGCGTTCATCAGCGCCAGTTTCACCGAAACCAGCCGTGCCAAATACAACGGCGCGCAAACGTCATGGTGGGACGCGGCAGCCGGAAAACAGCGTGTCGTCAAGGTGGGCATCGCACCCTTCAAAGTGGTGACACAGCGATACCAGAGCGAGGACGAAGCACGCTCGGCGGCGCAGGGAGAGATGCGGCGGGTGGGGCGCGAAGGGTTGCAGATCGATGTGGTCTGCCCTGGTAATCCTTCGTTGGCTGCTGAAGGCCTGTTGCTGCTGGATGAGTCGTGGCCGGGGTTCATGCAAGGGCGCTGGTCGATTAAAACGGTGAAATCCAAGGGCGAGCGAAAAGGTGGCTATCGGAGTACGGTCCAGGCCAGCGGTTTGTCGGTGTAGATCCTTCCTTAGAGTAAAACCCATGGTAATCACACATGCTCAGCTTCTGGGTGTCATGCCTGGAGCCCGTCTTCGCGCGGGCATTTTTTTAACCTTTCTAAATGCGGCCTTTGCGGGGCATCAGATCAATACGGCCCGTCGCGTCGCCGCCTTCCTCGCCCAAATCGGCCACGAGTCTGCCCAGTTGCAGTACGTGCGCGAATTGGGCAGTGATCAATACTTGAGCAAATATGACACCGGCAGCTTGGCCGCGCGGCTGGGCAACACCCCTGAGGCGGACGGTGATGGGCAAATGTATCGGGGCAGGGGGCTGATCCAGATCACCGGGCGCCGTAATTACATGGCGTGCAGCCAAGCTCTGTTTGGTGACGATCGTCTGCTGCGACAACCAAAATTGCTGGAGCAGCCACAGTGGGCCTGCGAATCTGCCGCCTGGTTCTGGCAAAGCAACGGCCTCAATGAGCTCGCCGACAAAGACCAGTTCACCACCATCACTCGCCGTATCAATGGTGGGCTCAACGGTCTGGACGATCGTTTGCGGTTGTGGGTGCGAGCGAAGGCGGTGCTATGCGTTTCCTAGGTGCGTTTCGCTTGGTCGGTGTGTGCCTGCTCATGGCGCTTGTTTGGCAGGTGCAGGCGTGGCGATACGGGGCGCAGCTGGAGCTGCAATCGGTCCGACATACACAGGCGCTCAGCCAACAAAGCCAGGCAATTCTTCAGCAACAACAGGCTGAACAGGCCAAACGCCTGGCCCTTGAACAGCAAATCTCTACCAGCGATCACCAACACATTCAGGAATTGAACGATGCCCTGCGTAATCAAGCGGCTCTGCGCGATCGCCTGGCCACTGCTGATGTGCGGCTGTCAGTCCTTCTCGCCACCGTCACCACTGGCTGCACAGTGCCTGCCGCCCCCAGCCCCGGCGGCGTGGTTCATGCAACCTCGCGAGCCCGACTTGACCCGGCGCATGCTCAGCGAATTATCCGCATCACCGACGACGGCGATAACGCCCTGATCGCCTTGCGTGCTTGCCAGGCCTACGTGCAGGCCGTCGCGCATTAGCGTCTTGATGCACTCTGTACCTTGCATGGTCGATGGGCTCCTGTAGGGTAGGCAAACCCCCGCCCATTCCTGGAGACGACCGTGAAGGAAATCACTCAACTGGCTGCCGAACTGGGTCGCCGTTTGCAGGTGCTCAGTGCCCACGTCACCACTGCCGAGTCCTGTACCGGCGGCGGCATCGCCGAAGCCATCACGCGGATCCCGGGCAGTTCGGCCTGGTTCGAGGCGGGCTATGTCACTTATTCCAACCGACAGAAGACCCGGCAGTTGAATGTACCGGAAAAACTGTTCGCCAAAGTCGGGGCCGTCAGCCAGGAAGTGGTGGAGGCGATGGCCCGCGGCGCGCAGGAAAAAAGCCTGGCGCGGTTTGCCGTGGCGGTCAGCGGTGTTGCCGGCCCCGATGGCGGTTCGCCGGACAAGCCGGTGGGCACCGTTTGGCTGGCTTTTGCCGTGGGCGAAGAGGTGACGGCTGAGCTTGCGCACTTCACCGGCAACCGCGACGAGGTCCGCCGACAAACGGTAAAAGCCGCGCTGGAGGGCTTGTTGCGACGAGCTGCAGCAGAAATAGACAATCAGGGGTAGGCGATCTTGGATCTTTGTGGAACAATACTGTCTACTTATACAGGTGTTGGCCGTCAGGCCTTATTGATTACGTGAGGACTTTAATGGACGACAACAAGAAGAAAGCCTTGGCTGCGGCCCTGGGTCAGATCGAACGTCAATTCGGCAAGGGTGCCGTAATGCGTATGGGCGATCACGACCGTCAGGCGATCCCGGCTATTTCCACTGGCTCTCTGGGTCTGGACATCGCGCTCGGCATTGGCGGCCTGCCAAAAGGCCGTATCGTTGAAATCTACGGTCCTGAATCTTCCGGTAAAACCACCCTGACCCTGTCGGTGATTGCCCAGGCGCAGAAAATGGGCGCCACCTGTGCGTTCGTCGACGCCGAGCACGCCCTGGATCCTGAATACGCCGGCAAGCTGGGCGTCAACGTTGATGACCTGCTGGTTTCCCAGCCGGACACCGGCGAGCAAGCCCTGGAAATCACCGACATGTTGGTGCGCTCCAACGCCATCGACGTGATCGTGGTCGACTCCGTGGCAGCCCTGGTGCCCAAGGCTGAAATCGAAGGCGAAATGGGCGACATGCACGTGGGCCTGCAAGCCCGCCTGATGTCCCAGGCGCTGCGTAAAATTACCGGTAACATCAAGAACGCCAACTGCCTGGTGATCTTCATCAACCAGATCCGTATGAAGATCGGCGTGATGTTCGGCAGCCCGGAAACCACCACCGGTGGTAACGCGCTGAAGTTCTACGCTTCGGTCCGTCTGGATATCCGCCGTACGGGCGCGGTGAAGGAAGGTGACGAGGTTGTCGGTAGCGAAACCCGCGTCAAGGTCGTGAAGAACAAAGTGGCCCCGCCATTCCGTCAGGCTGAGTTCCAGATTCTCTACGGCAAGGGTATCTACCTGAACGGCGAGATGATCGACCTGGGCGTACTGCACGGTTTCGTCGAGAAGTCCGGTGCCTGGTATGCCTACAACGGCAGCAAGATCGGTCAGGGCAAGGCCAACTCGGCCAAGTTCCTGGCGGATAACCCGGATATCGCTGCCACGCTTGAGAAGCAGATCCGCGACAAGCTGTTGACCGCAGCGCCGGACGTGAAGGCGGCTGCCAACCGCGAGCCGGTAGATGAAATGGAAGAAGCCGATACTGACGTCTGAAGCAAGCGATGACTGTTGTACTGGATACACTCGTCGCCGTTCGGCGCACTGCGATGGACCTGCTCGCTCGCCGCGAGCATGGTCGAGTCGAACTGACACGTAAGTTGCGTCAGCGCGGCGCAGAGCCTGAGATGATCGAAACAGCCCTCGACCGGTTGACGGAAGAAGGGCTGTTGTCGGAAGCCCGTTACCTCGAAAGCTTTGTGTCTTACCGCGCACGCTCCGGTTATGGACCTGCGCGGATTCGCGAAGAGTTGAGCCAGCGTGGACTGCAACGTGCCGATATTGACCTTGCGCTACGTGAGTGCGGTATCAGTTGGCAGTCGCAGTTGGAGGAAACCTGGCGTCGCAAGTTTGCTGGGCATCTTCCTATTGATGCCAAGGAGCGTGCGAAGCAAGGTCGCTTCTTGAGTTATCGCGGGTTTTCGATGGACATGATCAGCCGCTTATTGAGCGGTCGGGATATGGACGACTGAGCAAAAAACAAAAGGCCCACTATGAAAATAGTGGGCCTTTTTTTTTGCCTGCAAAAAATCACGCTGTTTCTGGTGTCATCCGTTGCTGTGCCTTGCCCTGGGCCTGTGCCCAGTTCTCCGGCAGGTTGATGTAATCCACCAACTCCCGCAATCGCCCCTGATCGCGACCGTTGAAATTGAACACCAAACGCGTCAAATGGCTGAACCTCGGTTCGTCATGGTCTTCGCCCGTATAGGCGAGTTGCTGGAACTCGCCACTGAGCCGCAAGCTGGCAAACGCTTGCTGCATATGGGCCAGGGCGCGGTCACTCAGTGGATGATTCATGCGCACCACAAACTCACGCTTAAGCCAACGGGTGGAGTGGAAGTTGGCGTAGAACTGGTTGATTTCGTCCACCGCCTCTTCGGCGCTGTAGACCAGGCGGACCAGTTTGAGGTCGGTGGGCAGGATATAGCGATTGGCTTCCAGCTGGCTGCGGATGAAATCCAGGGCGCCTTGCCAGAATCCACCGCCCGGCGCATCCAGTAGCACTACCGGCACCAGCGGGCTCTTGCCGGTCTGGATCAGGGTGAGCACTTCCAATGCCTCGTCGAGGGTGCCGAAGCCGCCAGGGCACAACACCAGCGCGTCGGCTTCTTTGACGAAGAACAGCTTACGGGTAAAGAAGAAGTGGAATGACAGCAGGTTGTCGGTGCCATCAATGGTTGGGTTGGCATGCTGTTCAAAGGGCAGGGTGATATTGAACCCCAGGCTGTGCTCCAGGCCCGCGCCTTCGTGGGCTGCGGCCATGATCCCGCCACCGCCACCGGTGATGACCATCAGGTCGGAACGTGCCAACGCCGCACCCACCTCTCGGGCCAGCGCATACAGCGGGCTTTCCACTGGCGTACGCGCCGAGCCGAATACCGTGACTTTGCGCCGGCCCTTGAATTGTTCGAGCACCCGAAAGGCATGGTCCAGTTCACGGATGGCACGCAGGGTGATCTTGGCGTTCCAGCGATCACGGTCGTCCTGGGCCATACGCAGGACGGTGAGGATCATGTCTCGATAAAGAGGGATATTCGGGCTGTTGGGGGCGATCAACTGAATTTGTGCGTCGACCTGCTGAGTGAGGTCGGTCCCGTTTTCTTCAAAATGACGAAGCAGCAAATCATTCGATTCATAAGGCATTCAATTTCTCCTTCTTTACAGGGCCTGGGTAGTCGACGAGAACGTCGCCTGGGCCACGACACTGCTTGTGTCGCGGCATGCCGCAAGAGGGCAGGCCTTTTTTTGCCCTGAAAATATGACAGAACAGCATTAAAAACTGTGGTGGGCGGGCATCTGGGATGAACTGATCATGGGCCGAAAAACCCTTGGCTGGCAACCGCTTATTGGGGGTTCATTACGCAGTTTAGTCGTTGGTGGCAAACGCAGAGGAAGCGTGCGCGCCGCTGGGAAGCAGCGCGGGAGGGTCAAGCAGAGGTTACTTTTTCTTTTTCGCCGGAGCCGGGCAATCGGCCTCTGCGAACTTGACGGAAGCCACCGGGCGATTGGTCTTGTTCTCGGTAATTTCGTAGCGCATCACTGCGCCTTTGGCCATCAGCTCGCGGTAGCCCGGGTTGGTGCACACACTGCGGCCCAGCTGGAAATACACAGCCTTGGGGTTGGCGCGCATCTGTTCGGCACGGTCAGGCAGCACGCTGAGGTGATCGATCAGTTGCATCCCTTCAACGGTGTAGGCGACTTCCAGGGTTTTTTCATCGATTTCCCGGGGCAGGTCCTTGTTGCTTTCGGCCGCGACGCTTTGCAGCTTCTTGTTCATTTGAGCCTCCAGCAGCGAGGCCGCGTGGGCGCCCATAGGCAAGACCAGCGCAAGGGCGACGGATGGGGCAACAAGGCGCAGCATGGAACGCAGCATGAAACTCTCCTGATTCGGTTACTGGTGCATAGACCAGCCACTGGGCTGTGCGTTCAGTGGCGCGCAATTATAGGTGAGCCCTTGCCACTACAGCCAGGCGTATCGCTGGTAAACTGCGGGACTTCTGTTTTTCACGAGTTTGTTCCGTGTCGATTTCTTCTACTGCGCCGCGTGCCCGATGAGTCACGCCGTCTCCCGTTTGCGTACCCAGCGTCTGGCGCGTGCCGTCAGGCCGTTTCTCAATCGGGGTTCCCGTGCTGAGCGCTGTCCCGGCTGTCGGGTCATTCCTGAGTACTGCCTGTGTGCCTGGCGGCCTCAGGTAGAAGCCAAGTCCGCCATGTGCCTATTGATGCATGACGTTGAACCGATGAAGCCCAGTAACACGGGCTGGCTGATCGCCGATGTCATACACGACACCACCGCGTTTGCCTGGTCGCGTACCGAAGTCGACCCCGAGTTGCTCAGGTTGCTGGCCGACCCGCAGTGGCAACCCTACATCGTATTTCCCGGTGAATTCGTGGCGCCGCAACGGGTGGTCAGTGAAGTGCGCGTGGAGGAGGGCAAGCGCCCACTGTTCATCCTGCTGGACGGCACCTGGAGCGAAGCGCGCAAGATGTTTCGCAAAAGTCCCTATCTGGAACATTTACCGGTGCTGAGCCTGGCACCCGAGCAACTGTCGCGTTACAAGCTACGGCGCTCCAAGCGTGATGACCACTTCTGCACCGCCGAGGTGGCGGCGCTGTGCCTGGAGCTGGCCGATGACCTGGTCGCCAGCGAAGTGCTGGATGCCTACCTCGATGTATTCAGCACCCATTATCTGGCTGCCAAGTTCCAACTGCCACTGGATGCGGCAGACACCGTGCATACGCGCCTTGCACCCTACATCCCGGCGGGATAACCAGACGACGTTTGCATGATGGCACTGTAAGCCCGCAACCCGCTAAAATCCCCACGGGCGTAGTGCTTGACCCTCCAGGCTACGCTGGGCATGCTGTGCGCCGATTGGGCGCAACCGTGAATTATCGACGTCGTTTCATGTGTTTTTGACGTTGAGCGGGCCCTGTGGCGATCGCTGCCCGGCCGTCGCCTCGTGTATTGGTGAACCCTGAACCCATCAGGGCTCCCATAAAAAACAGGATCATTTAACCAATGGCCACATACGAAATCCTGATTGCCGATGACCACCCGCTGTTTCGCAGCGCACTGCATCAGGCCGTAACCCTGGGCCTTGGCCCCGATGTACGTTTGGTCGAAGTAGCCAGCATTGCCGAACTGGAAGCCCGCCTGACTGAAAAATCCGACTGGGACCTGGTGTTGCTCGACCTGAACATGCCGGGCGCCTACGGTTTTTCTGGGCTGGTGCTGCTGCGTGGCCAATACCCGCAGATCCCCGTGGTGATGGTGTCGGCCCAGGAAGAAGCCGACGTGGTGGTGCGCTCCAAGGAGTTTGGTGCCAGCGGTTTCATTCCCAAGTCCAGCGCGATGGAAGATATCCAGAAAGCCGTGCGCACGGTGTTGGACGGCGATGTGTCCTGGCCACCCCAGGCGTTTGAAGAAATCAATGTGTCCGATGAAGCCAAGGCCGCCCGCGATGGCCTGGCCAGTTTGACGCCCCAGCAGTTCCGGGTGTTGACCATGGTTTGCGAAGGTTTGTTGAACAAGCAGATTGCCTACGAATTGAGTGTGTCGGAAGCGACCATCAAGGCCCACGTTACGGCGATTTTCCGTAAGTTGGGCGTGCGTACGCGCACTCAGGCGGCGTTGCTTTTGCAGCAACTTGAGTCTATCTCGCAACATTAAGTTACAGCCGCTTCACGCTTTTTTGACTTTGCGTGATCTAGCTTCCCCACTTCTTTGGTTCAGTTGCCTACATCTATGTCGCCTTTCAAGGGTCAAACCGGTATCAAACGTATTTTCAACGCAGGGGGCTATTCCCTGGATGGCCTGCGTGCGGCTTTCACTGGCGAGGCGGCATTCCGCCAGTTGGTGTTGCTGAACGTCATCCTGATCCCCTTGAGCTTTTTCCTGCAGGTCAGCCGGGTTGAACGGGCGCTGCTGATTGCAGTGTGTTTGTTGGCGCTGATCGTCGAATTGCTCAACTCAGCGGTAGAAGCGGCCATTGACCGTATTTCCCTGGACCGCCACCCGCTGTCGAAAAACGCCAAGGATATGGGCAGCGCCGCGCAATTCGTGGCACTGACCATGATCACCCTGGTATGGGCGGTGATCCTGATCTGAGGATCACGCGATACTCGGCAGTACGATCTCGTCGCTGCGCTGCACCCCAGCGGTGAAGGCGCGGCACAGTTCGAGAAACTCGCGCATCGCCGAGGTCTGGTACTTCTGCTTGTGCCAGATGAAGTAGAACTGCCGGGCCAGGTCCAGGTCCGGGGTTTCCACCGGCACCAGGCTGCCACGGCGGAAGGCATCGCGCAGCGCCAGCCGCGAAATGCAGCCAATCCCCAAGCCCGACTCCACTGCCCGTTTGATCGCCTCGGTGTGTTCCAGCTCCAGGCGGATATTCAGCGCGCTGCGGTGATGGCGCATTGCCTGATCAAAGGTCAGTCGCGTGCCCGAGCCCTGTTCCCGCAGGATCCACGCTTCGTGGGTCAACTCGTCCATGGTGGCCACGCCACGCTTGGCCAAATGATGCTGGGGCGCACAGAACACCACCAGCTCATCTTCTACCCACGTCTGCACCTCGATATCCGGGTGGCTGCAGTCGCCTTCAATTAGACCCAGGTCAATTTCGTAGTGGGCAACCTGATGCACGATATGGGCAGTGTTCTGCACATGCAGCTTTACCTGGCTCTCGGGGTGTTGCTGCATAAAGCTGCCAATCAGCAGTGTCGCCAGGTAATTGCCTATGGTCAGCGTGGCTCCGACCGCCAGGGAACCGAAGCCTGACTTGCCGTTGAGCAGGTCTTCTATCTCCTTGGCCTGGTCCAGCAGCGCCACCGCTTGGGGTAGCAACTGATGGCCGAGGGCGTTGAGGCTCAGGCGTTTGCCGGCGCGGTCGAATAATTGGCAGCTGGATTGACGCTCCAGCTCGGTAATCGAGGTGCTGGCGGCGGATTGAGATAAGGCCAGAAGGCCAGCAGCGCGCGAGACGCTTTCCTGCTGGGCGACGGCGACGAAAACTTGCAGTTGACGGAGAGTAAATCGCATATCGATATAACCGATAACCCTTATCTTAATAATCCAGTTAACAGATATTGTCGCCGCCATTAGAATGCTGTGCAATTGCGCATCCATACCTTTGGCGCAGACCCATTTCCAGGAGTCCCCCTTACATGAGCAACATGAACCACGAGCGTGTCCTCAGTGTTCATCACTGGAACGACACTCTGTTCAGCTTCAAGTGCACCCGCGATCCGGGCCTGCGCTTCGAGAACGGTCAGTTCGTGATGATCGGCCTGCAACAACCCAACGGCCGCCCGCTCATGCGCGCTTACTCCATTGCCAGCCCGAACTGGGAAGAGCACCTGGAGTTCTTCAGCATCAAGGTGCCCGATGGCCCGCTGACTTCCCAATTGCAGCATTTGAAGGAAGGCGACGAGATCATCATCAGCAAAAAACCGACGGGCACTCTGGTGCTTGACGATTTGAAGCCGGGCAAACACCTGTACCTGCTCAGCACCGGTACTGGCCTCGCTCCATTCATGAGCGTGATCCAGGACCCGGAGACCTACGAGCGCTTCGAAAAAGTCATCCTGTGCCACGGCGTGCGCTACGTCAACGAAGTCGCCTATCGCGAATTCATCACCGAGCACCTGCCGCAGAACGAGTTCTTCGGTGAGGCCCTGCGTGACAAGTTGATCTACTACCCGACCGTGACCCGCGAGCCGTTCGAAAACGAAGGCCGCCTGACCGACCTGATGCGCAGCGGCAAGCTGTTCAGCGACATCGGCCTGCCGCCGATCAACCCCGAAGACGACCGCGCCATGCTGTGCGGCAGCCCAAGCATGTTGGACGAGACCAGCGAAGTGTTGAACAGCTTCGGCCTGAAAGTTTCGCCACGGATGCGTGAGCCGGGTGACTACCTGATCGAGCGTGCGTTCGTCGAGAAGTGACTTCGGGTCACTTGTAGGAGCGAGCTTGCTCGCGAAGAACGCCAACGATAACGCTGGCATCTTGACTGAACGCGGTGCCTGCTCGTTTTTCGCGAGCAAGCTCGCTCCTACAGTCGAATGCGTTGCAAAGAAAAGCCCGCGTTGCCTGTGAAGGCAGCGCGGGCTTTTGCGTTTCTGCGATTTACTGCGCCGAAACCACTTCCAGCACACAAATCATCCCCGGCTCCGGGTAGTGCCAGCGCACATCCACATCCCAGAACCGCACACCGTATTCGCGTTCCGACGTCGGAACCTGATACGCCGGCCGCGGGTCCTGTGCCAGGCACTGTTCAATCAGCTCCACCAACGGTTCACCAAGGCGCTGTGCATGGCCTTGCGCCTGTTGCAGTGCAGCCTTGAGCCATTGCACGCCGATCAGCGCGGGCGCATCGCTGGCGATGTCGTTGGTGGCGGCATCCACGATATCGGCATAAGGCACATACGGCTTGATATCCAACACCGGCGTGCCATCGAGCAAATCTATGCCGGAAATCCACAGGCGCCCCGGTTCCACCTTGTCCAGCTTCACCACCGACTGGCCGATGCCATTGGGGCGATGGGTTGCGCGGGTGGCAAACACGCCCATGGACGTATTGCCGCCCAGGCGTGGCGGGCGCACTTTCAGGCGTGGCTTGTCTTCCAGGGCCTGATGAAACAGAAACAGCAGCCACACATGGCTGACCTGCTCCAGCCCCTGCACCGCCTCACCCTGGTCGAACGGCGCCACCAGCTCCAGCACGCCACGGGCAGCCGGTGCCAGTTGCGGTTGGCGCGGGATGGCGAACTTCTCCTTGAAACAGGAGCGTACGAAGCCGACGGGCGAGACCTGGTAACTCATGGCTTAGGCACGGACCCGCAAGGTCAGGCCCTTGAGGAAGTTGCGCAGCAACTGATCGCCACAGGTGCGGTAGTTGGTATGACCAAACTTGCGGAACAGCGCGCTCAGCTCTGGCTTGGACACCGGGAACTCCGCCGCCTTGAGGATTGCATGCATGTCGTCTTCCTTCAGTTCGAAGGCCACGCGCAGCTTTTTCAGGATGATGTTGTTGGTCACCGGGGTTTCGATCGGCTGCGGCGGGCGGCTTTCGTCCTTGCCGCGCTTGAAAATCACCAAGCCATCGAGGAAGTGAGCCATGACTTCATCCGGGCAGAACACGAAGCCTTCTTCCTCATCTTTCTTGAGGTAGGTCAGCAGGTCTTCCTTGGTCACGTCCATGCCGCCGAGCTTGATGATCTCGACCATCTTGTTGTCGCTGATGTCGAGCATGTAGCGCACGCTGCGCAGTACGTCGTTGTGAATCATGATGGGCAATCCTGGTATTCAACTGATGACACCGCCGGAATCAGGCGGTGTCGGGAAAAGGGAACGGCTTAAAACTTTTCTTTGCCGGACAGGTAACGCCATTGGCCCACTGGCACCTTGCCAATGGACACGCCGCCGATGCGGATGCGGCGGATGGCGATGACTTTCAGGCCAACGGCTTCGCAGAACAGCGCGATCACGCCGGGTTGCGGGTTTTTCATCGCAAAGCGCAGGCGGTTCTCGTTCTGCCAGCTGGCTTTGACGGCAGGCAGCTCTTTGCCTTTGTAGGTCAGGCCGTGGTTCAAGCGGTTAAGGCCGTGGGCAACCATGTCGCCTTCGACTTCCACCACGTATTCCTGCTCGATCTTGGCGGCATCGGCGGTCAACTTGCGCAGAATCTTCCAGTCTTGGGTGAACACTAGCAGGCCACTGGCCTTGGCTTGCAGGTCGGCGCTGGCGCTCAGGCGCAGAAAGTGCCCCTTGAGCGGGCGCTTGCCGAAACGGTGCTCTTCAGAAAGGGTTTCGGCGCTGATCGAGGCCATGGCGGTTTCAGCATCCATGCCTGCGGGGGCGTGCATCAGGATGGTCACCGGCTCTGGCGCGGTGGCTTTAGCTTCCGGGTCCAGCTCGACCTTCTCGTCAGTGACCTTGAACTGCGGCTCGTCGATCACTTCGCCGTCCACCGAGACCCAGCCGCCTTCGATAAACAGCTCAGCCTCCCGACGGGAGCAACCGACCAGTTCGATAAGGCGTTTGGAGAGGCGTATGGGGTCAGTCATGACAAGGGCCGTAACAAAAGGGGGCAGCTATTGTACCTGCCTGGCGCCGGTTAATCCCGGCCCCATTTCAGCACATGGGCCATAACAATTACTTAACTGACACAACACGGGTCAAATGTGGGAGCTGGCTTGCCTGCGATGGCGGTATACCAGCACCGGATGGGTAGACTGACCCGACGCCTTCGCAGGCAAGCCAGCTCCCACAGTTCAGGCATTACGGGCCCGTTGCTGCTGGTGTAGACGCAGGTGCAGCAATGGATAAGGCTGCCCAAGCCCATCATGTTCTGTTCGCCCGATCACCTCGAAGCCTTGCTTGAGGTAAAAGCCCAGGGCCTGGGGGTTCTGTTCGTTGACGTCCAGTTCATCGGCATTCATGTGTTCGATCGCGTAACCCAGCAATTGCCGGCCCAGTCCCTGGCCACGGTGGTGCGGGTCGATAAACAGCATTTCCACCTTGCCCGCGGACACTCCGGCGAACCCGGTGATGCGTTGGCATGAGTCCTTGGTGCAGATCAGCATGACCGCATCGAGGTACCGGGTCAGCACCAGGTTTTTCAACATGTCGATATAGCTGTCCGGGAGGAAGTCGTGGGTAGCGCGTACCGAGTCCTCCCAGATCTGCACCAGGCGCGTGTAGTCGCTGGTTTTAGGTGTGTGAATCACCGAATGCTGACGCATACCCGCTGTCCCTTGCTGTATTCGGGGTTGATGGACAATACGATAGACCTAAAAAAGCCCCGCATCTTCTCAGAGGCGAGGCTTTTTATCACCGTGCGATCAGTCGCGCTTTTCAGCCCACAAGTCGTACTCGTCGGCGTCGGTCACGGTGCACCAGACTTTGTCACCCGGCTTCAGGCCGCTGGCATCGTCGATAAACACGTTACCGTCAATTTCAGGGGCGTCGAAGAAGCAACGACCCACCGCGCCTTGCTCGTCGACTTCATCGATCAGCACTTCGATTTCCTTGCCGATGCGCAGTTGCAGGCGTGCCGAGCTGATGGCCTGCTGGTGCGCCATGAAGCGCTCCCAACGGTCTTGCTTGACGTCGTCCGGTACCACGGCCAAGTCCAGCAGGTTGGCCGGTGCACCTTCCACCGGCGAGTACTGGAAGCAACCGACGCGGTCCAGCTGCGCTTCGGTCAGCCAGTCCAACAGGTACTGGAAGTCTTCCTCGGTCTCGCCGGGGAAACCGACGATGAAGGTGGAGCGGATGATCAGCTCCGGGCAGATCTCGCGCCAGTTCTTGATGCGTGCCAGGGTCTTGTCTTCAAACGCCGGGCGTTTCATCGCCTTGAGCACTTTCGGGCTGGCGTGCTGGAACGGGATGTCCAGGTACGGCAGGATCTTGCCGGCGGCCATCAACGGGATCAACTCGTCCACGTGCGGGTAAGGGTAAACATAGTGCAGGCGCACCCACACGCCCAGGCTGCTGAGGGCTTCGCACAGCTCGGTCATGCGGGTTTTCACCGGCGCGCCGTTCCAGAAGCCGGTGCGGTATTTCACATCGACGCCGTAAGCGCTGGTGTCCTGGGAGATCACCAGCAGCTCCTTGACGCCAGACTTGACCAGGCGCTGGGCCTCATCAAGCACATCACCGACCGGACGGCTCACCAGCTTGCCGCGCATCGACGGGATGATGCAGAAGCTGCAGCTGTGGTTGCAGCCTTCAGAAATCTTCAGGTACGCGTAGTGACGCGGGGTCAGTTTGATGCCCTGGGGCGGCACCAGGTCGATCAGCGGGTTGTGGTCCTGACGTGGCGGCACCACTTCGTGCACGGCGTTGACCACCTGCTCGTACTGCTGCGGGCCGGTCACGGCCAGCACGCTCGGGTGCACGTTGCGGATATTGCCTTCTTCCACCCCCATGCAGCCGGTCACGATGACCTTGCCGTTTTCCTTGATGGCTTCGCCGATCACTTCCAGGGATTCGGCCTTGGCCGAGTCGATGAAGCCGCAGGTGTTGACCACCACCACATCGGCGTCCTGGTAAGTGGACACGACGTCGTAGCCTTCCATACGCAATTGCGTGAGGATGCGCTCGGAGTCGACAAGCGCCTTCGGGCAACCCAGGGAAACAAAGCCAACCTTGGGGTTGGCTTT
Organism: Pseudomonas sp. NBRC 111138; assembly: GCF_001320835.1. NCBI lineage: Bacteria > Pseudomonadati > Pseudomonadota > Gammaproteobacteria > Pseudomonadales > Pseudomonadaceae > Pseudomonas > Pseudomonas sp. NBRC 111138. The sequence continues at coordinate 18,314 of NZ_BCBO01000026.1, forward strand.
TGCGATGGTGGTGGACATGTCTAACCTCGGTATTGAATGACGCTGCCGGTCGTGCACGACAAGGCAACGGATGGGCGCTTGGTGCGCCTCTGATCAAAAAGTGCGCAATTCTATCGGTGGGCAACGCACTTGACCAGCTTTATGCAGGGAAATACGACGAGTGCTGCGCCGGGTCATCCCCATAGCCACTGGCGCGCGCTTAAGCCCGGATGTCTTGTTCGGTTCGGTGCGATACCACTTTAGACATGCCCACACCTAACGCCTGGAGGACTTTAAGCAAAGTGGAGAGCTTAGGATCCCCGCCGACGCCGATGGACCTGTAGAGGTTTGCTCTATTGAGTCCTGTGTTCTGCGACAAGCTGAGCATCCCACCACGGGCTTCCGCCACTCGACGGATAGCGACAAGGAAAGCGTCCTCGCCACCGGCTTCATCTATTTCCTCAAGCGCGACAGATAAATATTCGAGGGCGAATGCTTCGTCGTTGCGAAGCATTTCCAGAACGCTATCTTCGTGCGGGCGGGTACGAATGGTCATTTTTGCTGCACCTTGTAAGATTTCCAGAGAGCCTTGGCCTGATCGATATCGTTCTGCTGTTTGGCCTTCGAACCACCGCCCAATAGGAAAATGATTTTTCGATCCTGGACGGCGTAATACACGCGAAACCCCGGGCCGAAATCGAGCTTCATCTCAAAGACCCCATCACCCACTGGCTCGGTAACGCCAAAGTGACCAAGGGACGCTCGATCCACTCTGGTGGTGATTCTTGCTTTCGAACGCCTGTCCTGCACTGTATCCAGCCAAGCCTGGTAGATATCCACGCCGTTGATTGACAGTACGTGTTTCACTTCGTACATGAGGAGTGTACCTTAAAAGAGACAGTCCGATAGTTGAGTTTTTATATCGACTGCGCGCCATGCGAATGCACGAATGACTGATCAGGTAATCCGGCCAAGGCGCTCCTGCTCACACCACCCACGCAGCACGACTGAGCCGGGCCAGGAATATACGGTTGGCCGTAAATGTGATCAATGCAGGCAAAAAGGCGCCAAAGTGCTGCTGTGCCCGCTATGACTGATTGCCTAAAACGACACCCCGTTCACTTGAACGGGGAAATACGACGAGTGCTGCGCTATGCTTCGCGCCGTTGCGCACGGGTAAAGCCCTTGGGTCAATAAAACGTCTGTTACGAGAAGTAAAACGGCGCATGCTAGGGTCAGCTTAGAAGCGCTGTTTATAAAAGACCTCAGGTCAAAGGGCAGGAGTGGTTGATGGGTCAGGCAAGTAGTCAGGCAGCAGGTGCCGAGCATTCAAAAGCCAAGCCGATTGGCATGCTGGTAGCGGCGGTCGGGGTGGTTTATGGCGATATCGGGACCAGCCCGCTCTACACCCTTAAAGAGGTGTTCAACGGTGGTTATGGGGTGCAGGTCAACCATGACGGCGTCCTGGGGATCCTGGCGCTGATCTTCTGGTCGCTGATCTGGGTGGTGTCGATCAAGTACGTATTGTTCGTGCTGCGTGCCGACAACCAGGGCGAGGGCGGCATCATGGCCCTCACCGCGTTGGCCCGGCGAGCTGCCGGGAAGCACACGAAATTGCGCAGTTTCCTGGTGGTGTGTGGCCTGTGTGGCGCGGCGTTGTTCTACGGCGACAGTATGATCACCCCGGCAATTTCGGTGTTGTCGGCCATCGAAGGCTTGGAACTGGCGTTCGACGGCCTGGAAAAATGGGTAGTGCCCATTGCCCTGGTGGTGCTGGTGGCGCTGTTCCTGATCCAGAAACACGGCACCGACCGCATCGGCAAGCTGTTTGGCCCGGTGATGGTTACCTGGTTCCTGGTATTGGGCGGCCTGGGGGTGTACGGCATCCTGCAGCAGCCCGAAGTGCTCAATGCGCTGAACCCGGCATGGGGCGTGCGCTTCTTCATGGTTCACCCCGGTATTGGCGTGGCGATCCTCGGCGCGGTGGTGCTGGCATTGACCGGCGCTGAAGCGTTGTACGCCGACATGGGCCACTTTGGCCGCAAACCCATCGCCCGCGCCTGGTTCCTGCTGGTGCTGCCGGCGCTGGTGCTGAACTATTTTGGCCAGGGCGCGATGCTGCTGGGCGATCCGGAAGCGGCGCGCAACCCGTTCTACCTGCTGGCGCCGAGCTGGGCACTGGTCCCGTTGGTGGGCTTGTCCACCATGGCCACGGTGATTGCTTCCCAGGCGGTGATTTCCGGCGCGTTCTCGTTGACCCGCCAGGCGATCCAGCTGGGTTACATCCCGCGCATGCATATCCAGCACACCTCCAGTGCCGAACAGGGCCAGATCTACATCGGTGCAGTGAACTGGTCGTTGATGGTCGGCGTGATCTTGCTGGTGCTGGGTTTCGAATCCTCCGGCGCTCTGGCCTCGGCCTACGGCGTAGCTGTGACGGGCACCATGCTGATGACTACCATCCTGGTGTCGGCGGTGATGCTGCTGCTGTGGAAGTGGCCACCGGTGCTGGCCGTGCCGCTGTTGCTCTGCTGCCTGTTGGTGGATGGCCTGTTCTTCGCCGCCAACGCGCCGAAGATCCTCCAGGGCGGCGCCTTCCCGGTACTGGCCGGGATCGTGCTGTTCGTGCTGATGACCACCTGGAAGCGCGGCAAGCAATTGCTGGTCGGCCGTCTCGACGAGGGTGGCCTGCCGTTGCCGATCTTTATCAGCAGTATCCGCGTACAGCCGCCCCATCGCGTTCAGGGCACGGCGGTGTTCCTCACCGCGCGGCCCGACGCCGTGCCCCATGCGCTGTTGCACAACCTGCTGCATAACCAGGTGCTGCATGAGCAGGTGGTGCTGTTGACCGTGGTCTACGAAGACATTCCACGGGTGCCTGCGGCGCGACGCTTCGAGGTGGATGCCTATGGCGAAGGCTTCTTCCGGGTGATCCTGCACTTCGGGTTCACCGATGAACCGGACGTGCCTGAAGCGCTGAAACTGTGCCATCTGGATGACCTGGACTTCAGCCCGATGCGCACCACCTACTTCCTCAGCCGTGAAACGGTAATTGCCTCGCGCATCAAAGGCATGGCCCGTTGGCGTGAAGTGTTGTTTGCCTTCATGTTGAAAAACGCCAACGGCAACCTGCGGTTCTTCAAACTGCCGGTCAACCGTGTGATCGAGTTGGGCACCCAGGTCGAGATGTAAGGCGCTGCCTACCGGGAGCCGGCAATCGGCTCCCGCTTTCCTTTCTGAACCCTGTGCAAACGATGGTTGTCGACTAGGCTCTATGCACTGTTGAACAGTGCCCACAGAACCCAGAAGAGGTGCGCCATGAGTCAGCTGCTCGAACCTTATACCCTGCGCCAATTGACCCTGCTCAACCGCATCGCGGTTTCACCCATGTGCCAATACTCCAGCGACGATGGCCTGGCCAATGACTGGCACCTGGTGCACCTCGGCAGCCGGGCTGTGGGTGGCGCCGGGCTGATTTTTACCGAGGCCACGGCGGTGACCGCCGATGGCCGTATCACCGCCCAGGACCTGGGCCTGTGGAACGACACCCAGATCGAACCATTGCGGCGCATCACCCGTTTTATCGCGGCCCAGGGCGCGGTGGCGGGTATTCAATTGGCCCACGCCGGGCGCAAGGCCAGCACCCACCGGCCATGGATCGGCAAACACGGCAGCGTCAAGCCGGAGGAGGGCGGCTGGGTGCCGGTGGGGCCCTCGCCGATTGCCTTCGACCCCAATCACACCCAGCCCAAGCCACTGGACGAAGCACAGATCCAGCAAGTAATCGCCGACTTTGTCGCCGCCGCCAGGCGCGCCTTGACCGCAGGCTTTGAGGTGGTGGAAATCCATGCCGCCCACGGGTACCTGCTGCACCAGTTTCTCTCGCCGATCAGCAACCAGCGTCAGGACCACTACGGCGGCTCCTTCGAAAACCGCATTCGCCTGGTGCTGGAAGTCACCAAGGCCGTGCGCGCCGTGTGGCCTGAGGAGTTGCCGCTGTTTGTACGCGTGTCGGCAACCGATTGGGTGGAAGACGGCTGGAACCCGGATGAGACCGTGGAATTGGCGCGCCGCCTGAAAGACCTCGGGGTGGATCTGATCGACGTGTCGTCCGGTGGTACCGCCGCCAATGCCGAGATTCCCACCGGCCCCGGCTACCAGACGCGCTTCGCCGAGCGCGTGCGCAAGGAATCGGGCATCGCCACCGGCACGGTCGGCATGATTACCGAACCGGCCCAGGCCGAGCACATCCTGCGTACCTGCCAGGCTGACATTATTTTTCTGGCCCGTGAACTGCTGCGCGACCCGTACTGGCCGTTGCATGCCGACGATGACCTGGGCGGACGCAAAGCCATCTGGCCGGCGCAGTACCAGCGGGCAACCCATCGGGACCAGCCGATCCATGAGTCGGATCTGCGGGATTGACCCTACTTACCTCTGTGCCAAACCCACCCTGATACGGTGGGTTTTTTCTTGCTCGCGTTTATAGGAAGGTTGATCCTTGGCGGTTGTTAAGCAGGAGAAGCTTATGCTGGTGGAACGCGCGTTAACCGAAGACGATATCCCTTTGCTGGCAACCATCGATCGTACGGAGCTGATCCCGGCGTGCTATCGCATGGACTGCGGCGAACTGGTGTTGTATGCCACACATCATGATATGCGCGGCTGGCCCGAAGGCGAGGCTGAACAGGATGCGGTGGCGCTGCGTGCCTGCCTCCAGCGCGGCGGGTGGTTGTGGGGCGTATTCGACGGCCAGGTGCTGGTTGCCGCAGTGGTGGTGGACAATCGGCCGTTCCATCACCAGGGCCTGCTGATGCGGCAGCTGAAATTCCTGCATGTCAGCCACAGTGCCCGCGGTTCTGGCCTGGGCGGTCGGTTGTTGGCGCTGGCTTGCGAGCACGGCCGGCAAGTGGGGGCCCAAGCGCTCTATATCTCGGCGACGGAGTCGCGTAACACTGTGGACTTTTACCTGCGCCATGGTTGCCGTCTGTTGCAGCAACCCCACGCTGAGCTTTATGCGCAAGAACCGCTAGACATTCACCTGTATCGACCCCTGCGTGAGTAATGGCTGTAGGTTTTTATTACCGCCGTTATTTTTTAAGTTAATACTCTAAAAAAGTCCCACGAATGATGAGATAGTTTCTACGCTAAGGGTAAGCCCGACTCCTGGCCCAGGGAGACAGGCGGTTGGTCCGCGAAGCCGTTGCGCTTCCCGGGAGTTTGGAAATGGGCACCAGGAGTGTTTGACTGATATCAGGAGTAGCGGTCCATGGCCAAGTCCTATGGCGTAGCGGGTGCGGTGGCGTCTTTTCTGAGCCGTCGGATGTCCTTGCGGGGTCGAAGGTTGAGTTCAGATGAGATGGAGTTGCTGGTGCAATACCGGGCGCTGACCGAGAGCGATCAGGTGGCGATGCGGTATCTGATTGGTGCGATGAAAAGCGTGTCGCGGTTCTAAGCCACCTGTGATCATTCCCACGCTGCGGCGTGGGAATGATCAGGCGGTTAATTTCAGGTGTACTTGCGCTGCTCCGGTGCTGGCGGGAAGTACTGATACAGCCAGGTTTCACTCAGGGTGCGGTCCTGGGTTCGTATAAACAGGCGCAATTCGACGGGTTCCACGCTGTCGCTGGTGGGGTACCAGTCGAACAGGATGCGATAGCCCTTGATGTTATCCAGCACCAGCACGCTGAAATCCTTCACCTCACCATGGGAACAAGTCACCACCGGCTCGATGCCGGTGCCCGCTGGCAGGCGATCCAGGCCGCCGCCCTTGAAGTCTACGGCGAAACGCCGCGCCCATACCTTCGGATAATGCTCGCCGGGTGCCCAGCCTTCGGTAAAGCCGCCCATGCCCGAACGGGTCGCGTCGACCTGTGCCAGCGGCGTGCTCACCGGCGGCAGTGCGCTCCAGTACAGCTTGTAGCCGTAGTTGAGCGAATCACCGGCGGCCACGGGCTTTTTCGGGGTCCAGAAGGCCACGATATTGTCCAGGGTTTCGCCAGTGGTGGGGATTTCCAGCAAGTCGATGGAGCCTTCGCCCCAGGCCGTGGTCGGTTCAACCCACAGGCTTGGGCGTTTGCTGTACCAGTCGACGGTGTCCTGGTAGCTGGCGAACTCATGGTCGGTCTGCACCAGGCCGAAGCCTTTGGGGTTGGTGTCGGCGAACGCGTTGAATTGCAGCTTGGCCGGGTTGTTCAGGGGCCGGCAGATCCACTCGCCGTTGCCGCGCCACATGGCCAGGCGGTCCGAGTCGTGGATTTGCGGGTGGATGGTGTCGCACATGCGGCGCTCATGGGTGCCGCAGCTGAACATACTGGTCATGGGCGCGATGCCCAGTTGCTCGATGGCGGTGCGCGCATTGATGTGCGCGTCGATCGCCATCACCACTTGGTTGGCCTGGCAGTCGATATCGAAGCGGTAGGCGCCGGTGGCGCTTGGCGAGTCGAGCAGGGCGTAGACCACAAAGCGCGTGGCGTCCTTGTCCGGAGTTTCGAACCAGAACTGCGTGAAATCGGGGAATTCCTCGCGTTTTTTTGCGTAGGTATCAATCGCCAGGCCACGCGCCGAGAGGCCGTACTGGCCGGTGGAGTCCACCGCACGGAAGTAGCTGGCGCCGAGAAACGACAGCACGTCATGGCGGTCCAACTCCGGCGCCTTGAACAGCTTGAAGCCGGAGAAACCCAGATCCCCGGTCAGTTGCTGGGTGTCCACCGTGGTTTTTTCATAGTTGAACAGTGAAGGGCGAAAATGCACTTCGCGGGCTTCACGGGTCTTTGGGTCGACGCTGTGCATGCGCACCGGCGTCTTGAAGCCCATGCCGACGTGGAAGAACTGCACGTCCAGTTGGCCGTTCAACTCCTTCCACAGCGAATGGTTACGGTCATAGCCGATGGCGTTGAAATTCTGCGGGGTCATGGTGGCCAGGGTCGGCGGCAGCACCTGCTTAGTGTCCTGGTAGCCACGGGTGGCCAATTGCTTGGCCTGGGCCTTGAGCGATTCGAAATCGAACGCCACGGCTTTGCCATCGGCAGCCCGATTCCCGGCCCAGGCCTGCGCGGCCAGCAGGCCACTGGCCGACAAACCGGTGTAAGCCGCAATGGCCATGGATGCTTTGAGCAAATTCCTGCGGTGCATAGAGACAACCTGTCGTGAGCAAATCCCGCGCCGTTCCTGGCACGTAGCGGATCAGAAATAACGGTTCGGACATGCCTTCGGCCAAACGCAACGGACAATAAACAGACGCCGGATAGCTTAAGCGGTTCGATGAACAAGGCAAATTGGTTGATGGCGGGATGATGGCGTTGCATGTGCAACAAGACATTTCCAGCATCGCAGGAGAACGTTACATCTGGAAGCACTCTAGATCGCGGCTTTTTGGCACTTAGTTTTACGCTGGAGGCCTATTGGTCCTACGAACCCAAGTGTCTGGAGGCTACGAATGAATACCCGTGGATTGCTCGATCAGTTGCTCAAGTCTGGCCAGGACATGTTGCAAAACAAGGCCGGCGGCCAACGCAAATCCAATGACAAGGGCGCCCTCGGCGGCTTGCTCAGCGGTGGCGGGCTCGGCAGCATGCTCGGCGGTGCCGGCGGCGGCGCCCTGGCGGCGGGGGCCATGGGCTTGCTGCTGGGCAACAAGAAGGCGCGTAAATTCGGCGGCAAGGCGCTCACTTACGGCGGCCTGGCCGCACTGGGTGTGATTGCCTACAAGGCTTACGGCAACTGGCAAGCCCAGCAGGTCAACGCGCCCCAAGGCGAGCCTCAAACCATCGACCGCCTGCCGGCTGACCAGGTGGAGCAACACAGCCAGGGCATTCTCAAGGCACTGGTGGCCGCGGCCAAGGCTGATGGGCATGTGGATGAGCGCGAGCGCGCCTTGATCGAAGGCGAATTTACCAAGCTGGACAACGACCAGGAGCTGCAACACTGGCTGCACGCCGAACTCGACAAGCCCCTGGACCCCACCGACGTTGCCCGCGCCGCCAGCACCCCGGAAATGGCCGCCGAAATGTACATCGCCAGCGTGATGCTGGTGGACGAAGAAAACTTCATGGAAAAAGCCTACCTGGACGAACTGGCACGCCAACTGAAACTTGAACCAGGCTTGAAGCTTGAGCTGGAAAAACAAGTACGGCTAAACGCATAAATAGGGCCACACGCCAGTCAAACCTGTGGGAACGGGCTTGCCCGCGAATGCGGTGGGCCAGTCACTCTATTTCTGACTGACTGACTGACTGACTGACTGACTGACTGACTCACGCCATCGCGGCATAGGCACCAACACCGTAACCACGATGCGAAGCGAGCCGCTCTTGATCTTGCTTTTGATCTGCTTGTGATCTTGAT